>JAUIJW010000125.1 GCA_030431085.1 Bacteroidia bacterium | reverse complement strand
TTACGATATTTTATCTAAAAAAGGTAATATAATTAGCAATGAAAGTGATGTGTTTGATGACCTTACTTTTGAGAATGTTGCTAAAATTGCAGAGAATTTGATGGAAAAGTTCTCTGAAGGTGAATTTGATAAAATAGAGATTGTATACAATAGATTTAAAAATGCAGCTACTCAAATTTTAACTACAGAACAATATTTACCAATATTGCCTCCAGAAAATACGAATTCGGCGTCTGCAGATTATATTTTCGAGCCAAATAAAGAAGACATTGTTCAAGGTTTAATACCTAAGTCATTAAAAACACAATTATATAAAGCACTTAGAGATTCATTAGCAGCAGAACACGGTGCAAGAATGACAGCGATGCATAAAGCCACAGATAATGCGAAAGAGTTAAGAGATGAATTGCTATTGATTTATAATAAAGCTCGTCAAGCTGCTATTACCAACGAAATTTTAGAAATTGTTGGAGGTGCTGAAGCATTGAAAAATTAGACTGAGCTAAAGGTGAAGTCAAATTAGAACAAACCGCTGAAGCATTGAAAAATTAGACTGAGCTAAAGGTGAAGTCAACTTAAACAGTTAGAAAACGGAAATTAAGAATTTACTCAAATTAATCATCATATAAAGCTCCTTAGGTTTTGATCTAAGGAGTTTTTTTATGCATATAATGAGATAAAAGTGCTAATTTGCATGGTAAAAAAACAAATTGTATGCCCACGAAAAAGGTTTTGTTCTTAGATACCAATCATCCTCATTTAAAGTTAGGATTAGAAGCATTAGGGTATCAATGCGACGAAGATTATCATTCAGATAAAAAAAGCATTCAAGATATCATACATCAATACACTGGAATTGTTATTAGAAGTAGGTTTAAGATAGATCGAGAATTTTTGGATACTGGTCAAAATTTAGAGTTTATAGCTAGGGTGGGGGCAGGATTAGAAAGTGTAGATATAGCTTACGCCGAAGAAAGAAATGTAATTTTAATTGCAGCACCAGAAGGCAATAGAAATGCTGTTGGAGAACATGCTTTAGGCATGATCTTAAGCTTGTTTAACAAGATTAAAGTCGCTGATGAAGAAATTAGACATGGCCTTTGGCGAAGAGAAGAAAATAGAGGTGTAGAGTTGGAAGGTAAAACAGTGGGCATTATTGGATATGGACATATGGGAAAATCTTTTGCTAAAAAACTAAAAGGTTTTGATTGTAATGTGATCTGCTTCGATATAAAACCCGATGTTGGTGATGAAAATGCCCGTCAGGTAGACCTGGAAGAACTTTTTAGGTCAACACAAGTTTTAAGTTTACATACACCTCATACTGTTTTAACCAATAGAATGGTAGATTATAAGTTTATTAATAGTTTTAAGCAGCCCTTTTATTGTATTAATACGGCAAGAGGTAGCGCAATAGTAACTTCAGATTTGGTCAAGGCACTTAAAAGTGGGCAAGTTTTAGGAGCTTGTTTAGATGTTTTAGAGTATGAAAAATCCTCTTTTGAACATTTTTTTAGTGCAGGACAGCAATTACCACAAGACTTTCAGTATCTCATTAATTCAGATCGAGTGCTATTAAGTCCACATGTGGCTGGTTGGACTATTGAATCAAAATTTAAACTCGCAGATACAATCGTTAAAAAAGTAGCGCAACTCAAGAATAACTAAAGGCTATACCTTGCAAAATATTTTAGCAGATCTGTTGTGGTGACGATACCTCTTAATTGCCCTTTTTTTGTTACAGGTAAAGCGTGAAACTGTTTTTGAATGAGTACTTTACAGGTATCGAAAATGCTATCATCTTCATCAACTGTAGTTAGATTTTTTATCATAATATCTTCAACACTAAGCATATCGTAAAGCGGTGTGTCTTCAACAGGTACTTTACTATAGGCATCTAAAAAACCAAGTCTCTTTAAATCTGATAGGCTCAGCATGCCTACTAATTTATTATGTTCTAACACCGGAATATGTCTAATAGAATTTTCTTTAAACAACATTTCAGCATGATATAAACTATCTGTAAGTTTTAAGGTAATAACATCCTTTGTCATGATATCCTTAACATAATGATTGCTTTTCATAATCGTGTTTTTTAAAATTCTTATATAAAGTACGGAATATTTTCAGCAAATAAATATGATTTTCATCATAAATGTTATTCCAAGTATTTTTCCATAATTACGAAATCAATATTATTTTTTTTATAATGGTTATCGGTGCTAATCATTCCAAATTGTTGGTAAAATTTAGATTTTTTTAAGCGAGCATTACACCAAACTCTTTGCACCTGTTGAGATTGGGCATATTCAAAAACATATCGTAACAAATAAGAACCATAGCCTAAGCCTTGCTCATTTTCTAAAACAGCTAATTTTCTAAATTGAAGCTCATTATGATCAATGAAAATTGATACAATCCCTATGATTTTATTTGATACGGCCTTAAACAATCCTAAATGCAGCCCTTGATGATCATGTGGTAGTTTCACGGCTTCAATATCCATGTTTGGATACATTACTTTTTGACGAATAGGCCAGGTCTCAGAGGCATTAATTGGCTTAATTATTAATGAATTATTCATTAAATATGTAGGTTAAAAATCTTTTTTCTTAAGTTTATAAGACATTCTAAGTACTGGAAGAATAACCCATAGAGCTAACATAATAATTGAAATGATAAATCCTAAATTGGTGCCGAAGAATTTCTTAAAAACTGCACCAGTATACCCTAGTAGGGCCGAAATGTCTAGTTTTAAAAGGATTAATATTCTCGATAAATCAATAGGATTAAATAGGGTAGCAGCTAACGAAAGATTATCCAAAGGGTATTCGTTAAACATTACTAATGAAATCAAAAACAAACCATCGTAAATAACAGCCAAAAACAACCACATTAAAATGGCATAACCAAAACCTTTGATTTTATTATCATTAGATAAAGCAATGTTAAATGCTAGTGCTACAAAAATAAAATTTAAGAACGACCCTACGAGCAGTAATAAGGTAAAGTTAAATATAGCCGACGATTGAGTTAATCCGTAAAGTAAAAACGGAATGCCTAACCCCAAAACTAAACTCAATGTAAGCGATACCGAAATACCTAAATATTGACCTATAAAAATTTTACTACGCTTAATGGGCTGTGCCAATAATAACTCTGTAAACTCTTTAGAATTATAGTAATACATTACACCAAATACAGTACCAATTAATGGTGTTAATACAATAATGATGTTTAATAATGTAATTACTGCTTTATCAACATCATTATTTAAAAACAACAGTACAAACCCTAAGGCTAAATAAAAGGCAAAATAAACATAACTCCACCTACTACGCATGAGGTCATAAAAGCTATACTTTAATATTTTAAACATTTTTAATGGCAATTAAATGAGCAATGGCATGTTCTAAATCAATCTGTTTGGTTTGATTTTTTAGATCTTCTAAACTTCCTTTAAAGTAGATTATACCATCGAGTAAAAATACAATTTCATCGGCAATCT
The DNA here is from genome assembly GCA_030431085.1 of Bacteroidia bacterium. Lineage (GTDB taxonomy): Bacteria > Bacteroidota > Bacteroidia > Flavobacteriales > Flavobacteriaceae > Lutimonas. The sequence goes on along the minus strand of JAUIJW010000125.1, from coordinate 3,424 downwards.
CTTCTACAAAACTCATGATATGAGATGTGATTAATATTGTTTTACCCTTTTCTTTTTCTTTTTGGATAATTTTTTTGAGGATAAGCAACGAAATGGGGTCTAACCCTGTAGTGGGCTCATCTAAAATAATAATGTTACTTTCAAACATAAAAGTTAATACAATATTAACTTTCTGTTTAGTACCTCCAGATAAATTACCTAGCTTTTTATGCATAAAACTTTCTAGACCGAAAAGTTCGATGAGCCTTTGATCATCAGATACTTTAGGGCGAAGATTTTTTACCATACTAATTAATTCTCTCACCGTGAGATTACTGGGGAAATTTGCAATTTGAGGTAAATAATTAATATCGTTTCTGTAGGCCCAATTTTTTAAAATAGAAACATCATTAAATTTAATATCTCCCTTATCTGGTATAACCATACCCAAGATACTCTTTATCAATGTAGTTTTACCAGAACCATTGGGGCCAAGTATAGCAAAGATGCCTCCAGACTTAATCTCTAAATCTAAACCATTAAGCACGTTTAGTTTACCAAATTTTTTATGTAGTTTTTCAATGTTAATCATGGTATTTTGTTCATTAAAGGGGCATTATCTAATAGGTTGTCTGGTGTAAATACTGGCGAAACTTTTTCTGAAAAATTGATAATATCTACAAACAAACTTCTTAATAAAATGATAGTTTCTGGAGTTTTGTGTACGACATATGAAAATAGTTTCACTGGTCTAAATGGTACATCACCAATACCATCTTTATTTAAATCATAGCCCGTATATTCGCTCCAATAATTATGATCAAATTTGTTAGTATTAATATTACTATTATACGAAAGGTCAAAAGCATTATGTAAAAAATTATTTGAGGTAAAATTGTTATCATAACAAGCCCCAATAATCTTTACGGCCCAACCATTTCGTAAAAAATTATTACGGCTGTATGTAATTCTGGTAGAGCCATCTACACTTATTCCTATAGTGTTTTGTTCGAATAAATTGTTTTCAATTTTGGCGTCATAAATCTCTTTTAATAGTAGGCCATAAGAAGCAGATCCCCAATTTTCGATAAATTGATTATTCGTCATTTCAATAAATTTTGAAAACATAATCGCTACACCGGCACCATTATTTTCAAAGATATTATCATAATAGGCATTCTTGTTAGAAAACATAAAATGTAAACCGTACCGTAAGTTTTTGTAACTGTGATTTTGATATACTTTACTGTTTTCTACAAATTCAAAATATATACCATCCCGTAATTGATATACTTTATTTTGATATACATTCATATTAGAACAATGCCATAAATGTATGCCATTTCCAGAGCTGGCTTGACTTTTGGCTTCGCTGCTAACTTGGTTATTATAGATGTTACCGAAGTGCGATTTTTCTACCAATATTCCAAAGAATGCCTTTTTAATAATGACATTTGTTATGCTAAAATGATTAGATTTTGAAACCAATATAGCGGCAAAGTCTTTAGTATAACTTTGTCCAACATTCATGATGGTTACCCCCTCTAGTTTAAAATGGTCAGTATTAAATTTAAAGATGGTTTCTTTAAATTCACCATCGATTATAGGGTTGTTTTTACCAATGATTTCAATTGCCTTGTCTACGCTAATACCATGCTCTTTGTAATACCCTTTATTAATAATTATTTGATCACCATCATTAGCAGCCAATAGAGCCGATTTTATAGTGTTAAACTCACATGTATTACAAACTTCCAGTGGTTGTGAAATACTTTGAAATACAGTGAAATAGGTTATTATGAAAAATAAGATTTTTCGCATGTTATTCGGCATTAAACCTTGCTTTTAACTCTGGCCATTTTAGTAATTCGCCCCCTAATTTTTTTTGGGTTTTAGAGGCAACATCTTCTAGTTCAAAGGCTGTTAAATTTGCTCCCATAGGGCTTTTGATTTCTTCGCAAATAAGATAAGTCGCACTCAGCGCATCAGTCATGTGCCCCGGCGTGTTATAATCGGCAACAAGGTTGTAGGCTATTTCAATGTCTTGATGTTCAGACAGGTAGTTCAGCGTGCACTCTATGGCATCAAACTTATATTGTTTACCTTTAGATGTTACAAGCTGTGAAGCGTGCTGTTGATCTACTATGGTCATTGAGCAAAATTGACAAGCATCTTGACCATAAACAATTGGATCTGGAGAAACTTTACAGGCTATAAACAGTATTGAAAGACAGCAAAATGTAAAAAACTTTAATCTCATGTTATGTTAATGGTTTAATACTAATTTATAAAATTAGTTTGTTTGACGATGTCTAGCTTCTTTTTTTCCTAGAAGAAAAGCGATAAAGGTTAATAGCATGCCTAAAAACATAAAGTAAGCGCCTAATCTAGGATAAGAATGAGCTTTAAAATTAAGAATATCTTTTGAACCAAATAGCGGTGGTTGAAACCCCATGGGTGAGCCATCTGGGTTTTTAAATTGCATGATAGCTTTTGGATCAAGATTATGGCCATAATCATATTCCCAAAGGTAAAAATCATACATTCCGGCAATCCCCAAAATAGTCATAAGAATAAACCAGGTTAAAAAAAGCTTATGTTTCCCACCAAATCCAACAATTAAGCCAAAAATAATCATCAAGACAATAACTATTGGAAATATTTTAAATTCGGGTATAGTTTCTGGAATATATTTCATGCCTACATAATGATTCATTAAATTAATATTTTGGATATCATTGTCGTGAAAATCTGCAAATTTATAGATGTAGATATCCATACCTAAAGGAATAGGATATTGCGGTGCTTCTAGCGTAATGTTCCATAACGGAAATACAAATAATCCCGAAAGTAGTAATACGCCAATGATCATGGTAATTTTTGACTTTTTCATTTGGCTTTGTATTTAAATTGGGTTAGAGATTTAATTGTAGGATGAGGTAATAAAAAACGGACAGTTCCCCCTTCAAGATTTACCTGTCCGTTTTCAACAATATTCAACTAAAATATTTTTACTCCTCTGTTAACGGATCTCCATCTAAAGTATATTTAATAGGAACATTAGAACCTTTTGGAGATACTCTTATATAACCTTGCATTTCTTGATGCAGTGCAGAACAGAAATCTGTACAGTAGAACGGCCAAACACCTACTTGTTTAGGCTCCCAAGTAAAAGTTTCAGTTTGCCCTGGCATGATCAATAATTCTGATGTGTTTGCACCAATAATCGAGATACCATGAGGCACATCATAATCTTGCTCTAAGTTGGTAACATGAAAGTAAACTTTATCGCCAACTTGAATGCCTTCAATATTATCCGGGGCAAAATGAGATCGTATCATGGTCATGTAAATATGCACTTCATTACCTTTTCTAACCACCTTAGCTTCAGATTCACCTTTTACAGCATATTGATGTTTATTTTCTTCTAATTTGAATATTTTTC
>JAUIJW010000124.1 GCA_030431085.1 Bacteroidia bacterium | reverse complement strand
CGTTTAGACATGATGATTTACAAGAAAATGCCATTTTAGTTCATGGAGAAGACGATGGTATATTTAACAATGACGATTTTATATTATTCTACGGACAAGGTCCAGAATCTTGGCATATCGATTATCAAAACATCAACCAATCTAAACATATCAACAATATATATAGTGACAAAGCTTATTATTTTATCACTGCCGATTTAGGACCAGGTAAAAGAATTTCAACCCAAACAGTCATCAATCAAGAGGCTTCAAATATCATTACTACCTATCAAGATTTTGTAGTTTATGAAAAAGACAACCTTAATTTATTCTCTCATGGTCAACAATGGCTAGGAGAAGATTTTAGTTATCAAAATGAGTATTTTTTTACTTTTCCATTCGAACACTATAGTAATACGCACCCCGTATATGTTAAAATAAGAGCTGCTGCCATATCTTCTACCACAACCAAAATGAGTGTCCAACTCAATAATCAACCATTGTTCGATCTTAATTTCAACGCGCTTTCGTCCTATAGTTACAATTTAGCGTCTGTTAAAGAAAATACTGCAAATACCCTATTAAGCAGCGATAAAATTAATTTAAATCTAAATTTCGATAATGGTAGTAATCCCAGCGCTAGAGCTTATCTTGATTATATTGAAATTATAGGGACAAAAAACCTAGTCGCTTCTAATAAACAGTTTACTTTTACCAATACCCAAGCTGCTCAACCAAATTTGATTTACGAATTTCAAATAAATCAGGCCGATGAAATTGATCAAGTTTGGGATATTTCCAACCCTTTAAACCCTGTCATTCTCAGCAACATCGGGTCGAGTGATTTCGTTTTCAAGCGTTATGGTAATCCAAACAACAAATTTGTTGCCATCTCTAAATCTGATACTTATACACCCGAAATCTTAGATCGTTCTAGTGTTACCAATCAAAATTTACATGGATTACAAAATATTGACTATTTAATTGTGACTCGAGATTATTTATCTCATGAAGCCGAAAAGCTTGCCCAATATCATCGCAATCAAAACAATCTTAATGCTAAGGTTGTTACCTTAGATAAAATTTACAACGAATTTGCTTCTGGTTCACCAGATCTTACAGCCATAAGAGATTTTATAAGAATGCTCTATTATAATTCTAAAACCAAAATAAAATTTGTTTGCCTCTTTGGTGATGCTTCATTCGATTTTAAAGATCGTATCACTAACAATAACAATATAGTTCCTGCTTTTCAATCTTTTGAGAGTTTTAATTTAACTACCTCTTACGTAACAGATGATTATTTTGGTATGATGGATGCCAGTGAGGGTGAATTAAAATACAACGACTTACAAGATGTTGCCACGGGTAGATATACTGTAACCAGTGCTCTAGAAGCTAGTGCTACCATTGCCAAAACCCTTAATTATTACCATAAAAAATCTTTCGGACACTGGAGAAATCTCCTCACCTTTGTCGCTGATGACCCAGACCACCCTACTGAATATATTTTACAACAAGCCTTAGATAATCTAACTAAAGAGATTGCAGATAAAAAACCTTCATTTAACATCAAAAAAATATATGCCGATGCCTACCAGCAAGAAAGTACTGCTGGAGGCGAAAGGTATCCTTCGGTTAACGAGGCTATTTCTAATGCGGTAGAAACAGGTACTTTATTAGTTGATTATTTCGGGCATGGCGGTATAAACGGTTGGGCTAATGAGCGTATTTTAGAGGTTCCCGAAATTCAAAACTGGTTCAACCCCAACGCACTGCCCTTGTTTGTTACGGTAACTTGCGATTTTACAAAATTCGATAATCCTTTACAGCCCACTGCTGGAGAGTACACCTTTTTAAACGCCAATGGTGGTGCTTCGAATATGATAACAACCACTAGAGAAATATTCATCAATGTGGGGCAATCGTTTAATCAAGCGTTAATAAGAAACTTGCTCGACTTTGAAAACAACGGCTTTACCATTTCTGAAGCTTTGATGTATACCAAACACCAATTTTCTACTGTTCAACGTTTGTTCATTCAAAATCTGGGCGACCCAGCCATGTCACTGGCCATAGCCCAACCCAACGTTAAAATCAGTAAATTAAATGGTATAGATATTAGCCAATCAAAAGACACCTTAAAAGCACTTTCTAAAATTAGAATAGAAGGCATGGTTACAGATGAAAATGATCAAATTCTTAACCATTACAATGGTACTTTATTTACTACCATTTACGACAAGGCGCTCGACAAAACAACTTTAGATAATGATAATTTTGGTAGAAAAATGACCTTTAAAGCCGTCGAAAGTAAAATTTTTAGTGGTAAATCTAGTGTTGAAAACGGGTTGTTTAACTTTGAATTTATCGTTCCTAAAGATATTCGAATTGCCTATGGCAATGCTAAAGTTAGCTTTTATAGTGATAATCAAATTATGGAAAAAGGAGGCTATAACAATGACCTCATAATTGGTGGTATTAACACCTCTGCACCACAGGATAATGAAGGCCCTATAGTTGAATTATTTATGAATGATGAATCTTTTGTTGATGGTGGCAACACCAATGAATCACCCATATTATATGCAATTATGCAAGATGAATCTGGTATAAATACTTCTATTACTGCTGTAGATCATGATATTATTGCTATCTTAGATGGTGATGAAGCCAACCCAATCATGTTAAACGACTATTATGAAACCGAATTAAATAACTTTAAGAAAGGGAAAGTCAAATATCCCTTGAGAAATTTAGAGCCTGGTTTACATACTGTTAAAATAAAAGTTTGGGATACATACAATAATCCGTCAGAAACTACGTTAAGTTTTATTGTAGTTGACAATAACAATTTAGTGCTAAGTAATGTATTGAATTACCCGAATCCGTTTGTGAATTATACCGAATTCTGGTTTAATCACAATAAACCCAATGAGCCACTTGAGGTTCAGGTTCAAATTTTTACGATTTCGGGAAAATTAATTAAAACCCTTAACCAATCTGTGCAATCAGATGGACTTCTATCTAGAGATATCTCTTGGAATGGTCTTGATGATTTTGGCAATAAAATTGGTAAGGGAGTTTATATTTATAAACTTCGGGTTCAATCTCGCTTAAGCAATACAAAAGCAGAAAAAATTGAAAAATTAGTCATCTTACAATAAACTAAATAGTTAATTGCCAAGAAAGTTATTCAATACATGAAAAATCTACATTTAATCTGTTTTGCCTTAATACTGATCACATTTAAGGTATCTGCTCAAGATGAACCAAATCCTATTACAACTGCTGCGCCATTTTTATTAATAGCCCCAGATGCAAGAGCCGGGGGTATGGCAGATATGGGTGTTGCTACGTACGCCGATGCTAATTCACAACATTACAATCCTGCCAAGTATGTCTTCATGCCCTCAGAATGGCAAATAGGCGTCAACTACACGCCATGGTTAAGAAACCTTACCAATGATGTGAGTTTAATGAGTTTATTTGTGTCTAATAAAATTAATGAAAGAAGTTCTTGGGGAGCCAGTATGAAATATTTTTCACTGGGTTCTATCGATTTAACAGATGATTCTGGTATTAGTTTAGGATCAGAAAATCCTAATGAATTTTCTATTGATGGTTCTTATTCATTAAAACTTAGCGATTATTTTTCTATGGCCGTGGTCCTGCGCTATATTCATTCTAATTTAGCCATTAATGTAGACAACTCAGATATTCAAACCGTTAATACCTTTGCCGTTGATTTGGCAGGTTACTATCGCGGCGAAGAAAAAAATTATGGCACCTTCAATGGTCGGTGGAGAGGTGGTTTTAACATTTCAAACATGGGGCCGAAAGTACAAATGGTTGTTGGCGGAAACGAAAGCTTTATCCCTACCAATTTAAAACTGGGTGGAGGTTTTGAATTTATTTTAGACAATTACAACACCATCACAGCGAATGTAGAATTTAATAAACTTTTAGTACCAACTCCGCCGATCCGTGACAACGCAACTGGTGAAATCATTAAAGGAAAAGATGATAATGTAAGTTTCGCAAAAGGAATGTTTCAGTCCTTCTATGATGCACCTGGTGGATTTAGCGAAGAAATAGATGAAGTGACTTGGGGTTTGAGTGGAGAATACCTTTACAATAATGTGTTTGCTGTAAGAGCGGGATATTTTTATGAAAGTCCGAATAAAGGAGACCGACAATTTTTTACCGTTGGTGCTGGATTTAGATTTAGAAGTGCTACTTTAGACCTATCTTATTTAATCAACACCTCTGATGTTAATAACCCATTAGAGAGCACTTTGAGATTTTCTTTATCATTTAATTTGGGAGAGACGTTTGAATATTTTTAATACATGAAATCAAAACAAGTTATTTCAAATTTTGATATTTACAACAATAGATTAGATCTACCTAAAAGCATTCGCCTCCTTTTTGATGCTGCAGAAGATGCTCGACAAAATGCCTATGCGCCATATTCTAAATTTCAAGTTGGTGCTGCACTTCTATTATCTAATGACAATATTGTTATAGGTAATAATCAAGAAAATGCAGCTTATCCTTCTGGCCTGTGTGCAGAACGTGTAGCTATTTTTCATGCGGCGGCACAGTACCCAGAGTTAAGCATTGAAAAAATCTTTATTTCTGGCACATCATTGCAAAATAACACCAATCAACCTGTGGCACCTTGCGGATCTTGCCGGCAAGTAATTTCTGAATATGAAACCAAACAAAAGCACAATATAGAAATTTATTTTTCTGGTGCATCTGGGGCAATAATTAAAGCTCATTCCATTCAAGATTTACTTCCATTTGCATTTAACAGCTCCATACTTTAGATGAAAAAAGATATTACCAACAGAGACGATTTATATCTATTAGTCAGTCAATTTTATAAAAAATTAATGGTTGATAAAGATGTTCAGCACTTTTTCCATAAGTTCAACGACCCTAAAACACTAGAGCACCATCTTCAAGTGTTAGTCGATTTTTGGGATAATATTATTTTTTATAGTGGTACCTATCAAAAAAATGCGATGCAACCTCATATCAAACTTAATGAAGAGATGCCGTTCAATCAAAATCATTTTAAGGTTTGGCTCAATCATTTTCATCAAACCATTGACGAACTTTTTTTAGGTAACAATGCTGAAGTTGCCAAAAATAGAGCCACTTCTATTGCTACAGTTATGCAATTAAAAATACTGCCCAAAACATAGTTCTAACCTAACTTTTTACTACTTAACAGTAACACGCTATTTTATCATTTTAAGGAACATTTTCTCCACGTGAAGCCACATACAATTTAAACCATTGTTCTAGAGTCATCTCTATATTCATTGCCTCTACGGCTCTTTTTATACGCTCAATTTTACCTGTACCTAAAATTGGAATGGCATTTAATGGGTGCTTTAAAATCCATGCATAAATAACCATATCTAAATCATTCACCCCTAATTGGTCTGCCAACTCATTAAGCACAACCATTATTCTTCTACCTTTCTCATCAGTTGGTTTTAACAATTTCCCTCCAGCTAGAGGCGACCAAGCCATGGGTGTTATTCTATGTTGTAACAAATAATCAACAGTACCGTGATCAAAATGTTCTAAGCAATAAGGCGAAAATTCAATTTGATTAGTCACTAATGGGTAATCTAAATAACTTTTCAACATCTCAATCTGACTTGGCAAATAATTTGATACACCAAAATGCAATACCTTACCTGCTCGTTTCAAATCATCAAATGCCTTGGCCACTTCTTGGGGCTGAAAAAAAGGCGAGGGTCTGTGTAACAACAATACGTCTATCCTATCTGTATTAAAATTATTCAATGAGTTTTCTACCGAGGCTATGATATGTTTGTAGCTATTATCGTAATGGTTAAGCTGTCGTTCAGGGTATTTATCCGAAATTAATTTAATCCCACATTTGGTCACCAATTCTATACGATTCCTCAATGAGGGATCACGCTCTAAAATTCTTCCAAATAAAGCTTCACAAGAGTAATTACCATAAATATCAGCGTGATCAAACGTGGTAATTCCAAGATCTAATACCTGATTTATTAACACTTGTAATTCGTTAGCGCTTAATGCCCAATCCGCCAACCGCCAATGACCATGAACTATTTTAGAGATCTCTAAAGTATCGTTAAGCTTTACTTTTTTTATCATAATGTTGTTTTATAATTTATTAAAATTTGTGTTTGGGAGCTAATTCTATAGCCTCATTACCCTTGGTAAAATATCTTGCTGTTAATGTCCCTTTTAAAAGAATGGTTTCATCTATTACTTCTAACCAACTTCCTTCTCGCAATCCAATGACAGGGGTAGTATTATAAGTATGAAACTCTTTTATCCTTGTGGCTCTAGTTTCTCCTTTATGGGTTGAATCTGGATCTGGATCGAGATAATGTGGATTTATATTAAAAGGTATTAACTCTAAGGTTTTAAAACTTTTCGGTTGCACAATTGGCATATCATTAGTGGTTTTCATACTCACTCCCGTAATATTACTACCTGCACTTGTGCCCAGATATAAAGCACCTCGTATTACAGATTGCCTTAAAACGTTTATAAGGTCTAACTTGTACAAAGTGTCTACCAAAACAAAAGTATTACCACCTCCTACAAAAATCGCTTTTGCATTAGCTACCGCTTGAGGTTTATTGTCATAGGTATGAAGTCCTTTAATGCGTTTATTAATTTTTTTAAAGGCCCGTGCTGCTATATGGGTATAATCGTCATACGAAATACCGCCAGGCCTGGCATAAGGTATAAAAAGAATCTCTTGCACCTTTTCAAAAAAAACTTCTAATTCTGGCATTAAGTATTCTAAGTATCCACTACCATGAACGGTGGACGTGCTGGCTATAATAAGTCGTTTCATCAGTTCGTATTTAAAACAAAAATACAGAAACCTTATATTTGACATAGCATTTGAAAAACAATTGATCTAATGTTGTTGAAAAAAATAGGTTACATTCTATTATTTATATCAGTTTGTTGTCATAGTAAAGCTCAAGAAAGTCGACAGTTATTGTTTGGCGTCATCAAAAATGATTCTATTTCTGTTGCAGATATCATCTGCAGATATCATCATTCAAAATAAAAATTCTAATGTAAAA
>JAUIJW010000123.1 GCA_030431085.1 Bacteroidia bacterium | reverse complement strand
GGCAAACCAATAATTTTGAGAAGGGTTAATTTCTGCACCTTTTAGGATTAAAATAAGTGCCCCAATTAGTCCTAAAATAATACCAATAAATTGTTTTTTTATAAATGGAAATCCAAATATGAGGGCACCAACAATGAGGGTGTTGAGTGGGGTGAGGGCATTGAGTATAGATGTGATAGAGCTATCTATATGGTCTACTGCATAAGCAAATAGAAATACGGGAAAAAAAGTACCCAATAATGAGGTAATAAAAATATAAAACCATTGTTTTTGAGTAACAGCCCTAAATCCTTTTATACCAACTGTAAAAAGTGCTATGGCTGTAATGATAATTCTCAACGCTCCAACTTGTATAGGGCTAAGAGTTACTAAGGCTTTTTTCATTAAAATAAAAGAACTCCCCCAAACTAAAGCTAAAACAAATAATATGAGCCATTTATTGTTTTTATTGAGCATAATTTATAATAAAAATGTTTTTTGTAATAACTTTGCATAGTTATAAAATATACCTGAGATGAATTTAAGTAAAGCCCTTTTTTTATTATTGGTAAGTACCATGATTACTTTTTCATGTAAAGACCAAAAAGAGACAAGTCAACCCGTTCAAACCAATGATGTTATTGCCGAAAATTTAATCAATCTAGAGGTTGATATTGAAGGAATGACCTGTGAAATAGGTTGCGCCAAGTTAATTGAATCTAAGTTGGTGAAAAGCCAAGGAGTGAAATTTGCTGAAGTAGATTTTGAAGATAAAAAAGGTCAAATTATTGTTGACGTTAATCAATTGTCAGAAAATGAAGTGGTTAATGTGATAGAAAATATTGCTGGAGGTGATTTGTATAAGGTGGTTAACATTGAAAAAGTATCGGGTTTTGAGCTCAATTAATATTTTTTAGATTCTTTTTTCAGTTGTTTAAAAAGTCCTATCTTGCCCCCAGATAAAATAATAAAATCTAACTAATTAAATTTTTACATATGAAACTTCTTAAAAAAATCACTTACATTTTAATGTTTGGCGTATTATTATATGCTTGTAAACAAGAAAAGAAAGAAGAAATAAAAGATGCTGCAGAAGATGCAGTAGAGGCGGTTCAAGATGCTGCAGAAGATGCAGGCGAAGCAATTAGCGATGCAGCGAATGATGCTGGTGAAGCTATTTCTGATGCCGCAGAAGATGCTAAAGAAGCTGTTGATGATGCTGTAGGGTCTGAAGATGGAGCTACAGAAGAAGCTGAGGGAGCTACAGAAAAAGCAGCTAAGCCTCAAGGTATTCAAGTGTACTATCCAAAAGACACTAAATTGGCTGATGAAGTAAGTAAATCAATAAAAAGATTGGTAAAAGCACATCCAGAACTTCAGACTTATTTTAATAAAGCATATGGTTATGCTATTTTCCCAATTATTACTAAAGCCGCTTTAGGTGTTGGTGGTGCCGGAGGAAAAGGATTGGTTTTTCAAAACAATAGAGTTATTGGTAGATCTACCTTAGCACAAGCTACAGTTGGTTTACAAGCCGGAGGGCAACAATATCAAGAAGTTATCTTTTTTGAAGATAAAGCCGCTTTAGATAGATTTAAATCTGGAAAAGTTAAATTTTCAGGACAAGCTTCTGCAGTAATGTTGAAAGAAGGAGTTTCTGCGGATATTGCTTACCAAGACGGTGTTGCTATATTCACAAAAGCCAAAGGAGGAGTAATGGCTGAGGCATCAGTTGGTGGTCAGAAATTTAAATACCACGATGGTATTTAATCGATTATAATTTTCTTTTTAACTTATAGTTAGTATAAAACTAGCCTTATAAACCTGTGTTTGTAAGGCTAGTTTTGCATGGTTTTTGTTGAAAATGATGAAAATTATTAGTTAATTTGCGCTCATAAATATTTAACTAAAATTTATTCAACTATGAAATTATTTAAAAGTTTATTAGTAATTGCAATTGTAAGTATGGTTGCTGTTGCTTGTAACGACACTAAGAAAGGTGCGGAAAAAGATGCCAAAGAGGCTGTTGAAGCAGTAAAAGATGCTGCAAATGACGCTGCCGATGCTACTAAAGAAGCCGCTGAAGATGCTGCCGATGCAGTAGAGGAAGCTGTAGACTCAGTAAAAGCTGATGCCAAAGAAGTTGTAGATTCTGCAAAGGCAATGGCAGATAATGCAGGAAAATCTTGCAAAGGTAAATGCTCAAAAGATGGTAAGTCATGTGATGGTAGCTGCAAAGCTTAATCGATAGAGATGGCGTAATAATTTAAAACTACCTTCGGGTAGTTTTTTTATGCTCTAGTGTTACTGCTTTTTTTTCGTAATGAAAAATATAAAAATAATAGACTGATAAAATACAACAAGCCCACCAATTGATGCATAACACCATAAAATAGCGGAATGCCACTTTTTATTTTTAATAAGGTCATGATACCTAAGAAAACTTGAAAATAAACTAAGTAGTACACCCCATATAACCATTTTTTAGACCGGGTGTATATAATATTCCTTTTATTAAAATAGAATATTGTAGTTAAAATAAGTAGAATATAAGCGAGCATTCTATGCGTAAATTGCACCAATGCAGGAGCAAAGTCATAGCGATCATAGTTGGTCATATTGTCCCAGGTCCAATGGGTACTGTCCATTAAAACTTTAGGAATAAATGCGCCATTCATAGTGGGCCAAGAAGGAAAATATAAGCCAGCTTTCATGCCAGCCATAAGTCCAGCAACAATCAATTGTAAAAAGGTAATTATCAGTAAAACGGAAACAAACTTATTGCCACTTTTTTTAGGTTTGTTTTCAAAATTATACACATCGGCTATAGTTTTTACCATGGCGGCAATCGTTAACATGGCAAAGATAAAATGAGCGGTAAGTTTATATGCATTTACCCAAGGGCGATCTACCAATCCGCTTTGTACCATAATCCAGCCTACAGAAGCTGTAATGGCTGCAAGTATTACTACCACGAGTAATCGTTTTACTAAGTAACTGTTGATTTCTTTTTTTATTAGAAATAGAATAAAGGGTATGATAAAAATGATACCCAGTGTCCTTACCCAAAGACGGTGAAAATATTCCCAAAAGTAGATAAACTTGAAATCTTTAATGGTAAAATCTGAATTGATCTTATGGTATTGTGGGGTTTGCTGGTAAAGTTCAAAGGCCTCGGTCCAGTCACTATTAGTGATAGGCGGTATAACTCCAGTAATAATATCCCAACGCGTAATCGATAGTCCCGAGCCTGTTAATCGAGTAATACCTCCTAAAACCACTTGCCCGATTAACATAACCAGTCCTAAAATAAGCCAAAGCCTCACTTTTTTGGTATATTTTCTATGCTTATGTTTAGTCATCGGTTTTTCCGTTTTTCCATTGAAGTGATTCCATAATGTGTTGGATATCTTTGTGCAAATAATCAATAGCTGGGATAATAGAATCGTAGTTAGGCTGAACGTTAAAATAGACTGCACCGGTAATAAAATTCTTAGTACTATCGGTAATATGAAATTGTAATGGTGATGCTGCGTTACCTGTTACTTCATAAATTGCTCCAAATTTTTTATGGTCTTCATTCACATAAGGAATAGAGCTAATGGCATCCGCTTTAATAGTGTGGTTAAACGTCAATTTTTCGGCCTCGATAAAAAGTTCATTTAAATTATTTTCAACAGGTCTGTATGTTAGGTTTATCGTGGCATTTAGACTAGGGTATGTAATATTCATCCAACATTTATCGTTGCTTTGGGCAACAGATTGGTTTGATATTTCAAATTCATAAGGGCAATCTGTTACAGGTGTTTCATATTTAACCACCGGATATTCTAACCGCAATTGGGCTTTTGGTTTTGGCAAAACATCTTCTTTGCAGGATAGACAAAGTATAGCGATAACAATAGATATAGAAATATAATATTTATGCATTATTTTACATGTTTAGGTAGTGTAACCTTTATTTGTTTGATACGTTTTTTATCTAAAGCTTCTATGGTAAAACGATAATCATGAAATGAAATGATACTATTTTTTTTAGGAAAATTACCAGTGATTTCTAAGATGAATCCAGCTAAAGTTTCTGCTTCAAATTTATTTTCTTCAAAAATATCAGGACTAATATGTAATACCTTATAAAAATCTTTTAAAGCAGTTTTTCCTTCAAAAACATAGTTTAAATCATCTATCTTAGAGTAAGACAAATCAATATTATCAAACTCATCAGAAATATCGCCTACAATTTCTTCAATAATATCTTCAAGTGTTATTAGACCAGAAGTGCCTCCATATTCATCAACTACAATAGCTAAATGATTTTTCATGTCTTGAAATTCTTTAAGCAAATCGTCTAGTTTTTTGTTCTCTGGAATAAAGAAGGCTTCACGTGCTAATTTTGTCCAATTAAAGTTTTTTTTCTGTAAATGCGGAATGAGATCTTTGGTGTATAATACACCTATAATATTATCGATATTATCACGGTATACCGGAATTCTGGAGTGCCCTTTTTTTAATATTTTATTGATAATATCTTTAAATTCTTCATCGGCTGCCAAGGCAAAAATATCAATTCTCGGGCACATGACTTGTGATGTTTCTGTATTTCCAAAATTAACGATGCCTTGTAAAATTCTTTTCTCTTCTTTGGTGGTTGCTGTTTTTGAAGTTAATTCTAGAGCTTGCGATAACACTTCAACAGAGAAATCTGATTGTTTTTTGCTAAGCCTTCTCTCTACTACACGGGTTAAACTTAATAACGGAGTACTAAAAATCGACAAAACCGTATTTAAAAATGCCATAGGTCTAGCCATAAAATTTGAGAACCCTAGTGCATTTCTACTGGCATAGACTTTAGGTAAAACCTCGCCAAAAAGTAGGAGTAAAAAAGTGACTAAAACAATCTCTACCAAAAATTTTAAAACTGTAGATTCTATGCCTTTAAACAAGATGTTACCTGTATAAGCAAAGATGAGTACAAATAAAATATTGATAAAATTATTTGAGATTAATATGGTGGCCAGTAATCTTTTGGGTCGGTCTAATAAACTATTAACTAAGTCGTTGTTTTTTTGTTGAGCATCTTTTTCTAAATCGGATTTAGAAAGTGAAAAAAAAGCAATTTCACTGCCAGAAACTAAAGCAGACAGAACAAGCAAAAGCCCTAACGTGATAAGGCTTATGATAAAAGGCCAATCTAAAGAATTTAATATGGTACTGGGAGGTTCTGGATCCAAGGATTACAGGTTTTTGTTTTATTTTTTAGAATGGTAAATCATCATCTTCATGATGGTCTACAATTTGGTCTATCTCTTTATTTTTAGGTTTAGTCTCTGTTGGCGCTGTACTTTTAAGATCGTTTTTAGTAGAGAGAAAGGTCATGTCAACAGCATGAATTTCTGTAGCATATCGTTTTGTGCCTTCCTGTTCCCATGTACGCGTTTTGATACGCCCTTCAACATAAACTCGATCACCTTTAGAAAGGAATTTTTCACAAATCTCTGCTAATTTATTTCGCACAACTACGTTGTGCCATTCTGTGGTAGTTACCTTTTCACCAGTTTGTTTGTTGGTATAGGTTTCATTGGTGGCCACCGGAAATCTTCCTATAGAATTACCACCTTCAAAATAATGCATTTTAACTTCATCACCTAAATGCCCAATAAGCATTGCTTTATTTAACGAACTCGCCATAAAAAGATATATTTTAAGCAAAGATAGTACAAAAATTAATCTGTTTTTTTATAATTATCAACAAACTTTTTGAGAGGTTGGGGCAGTGCAAAGTTATTGATATCATGCCATTTAATTGTAGGAGTACTTACCGTATCGAGATGAATAATCCAGAAATTACAGTATAAGTTCTGATGAGTTAATTTATGAAGAATGGGTTTGGTGTTGTATAGGCTAATATCATAATTAAGGTGCGGTGCAAATGATATGAATTGTGGGGTAGATACCAATGCTGTATCATTAAGTAAGGTTTTAGATTCTAGTAAAGGAAACTGAAATAGTTTGTGCCAAATACCTTTTTCAACACGCTGTTCTATTACCGTTGAGTTGTTGGCCGTTTCAAATACTAAAAAATTAAAGAATCTATCCTTAATTTTAATACGCTTGTCTTTAACAGGTCTTTCACCGATGGTTTGGTGTTTTAGAGCAAGGCAGAGGTCATTAAAAATACAAGTTTGACAAGACGGGTTTTTAGGTTTGCAAATCATGGCGCCAAAATCCATCATCGCTTGATTGTGTGTGCCAGGGTCATTCCGATCTAATAGAGATTGAGCCAATACTTTAAACGTTTTAATGCCTTGAGTAGAGTTTATTGGGGTGTTTAGGTTAAAAAGCCTAGACAGTACTCGGTATACATTACCATCAACAACAGCATGAGGTAAACCATAACAAATAGACGCTATAGCAGACGCTGTATAATCTCCAACACCTTTTAATTGTTTAAGGTCTTTATAGCTAGTAGGAAATTCACCTGCATAATCTTGATGAATTACCTTCGCAGTATGGTGTAAATGTCTTGCTCTAGAATAATAGCCTAAGCCTTGCCAAAGATGAAGCACTTGATCTTCTGAGGCATTGGCAAGGTGATTTATCGTGGGAAAATGAGTTAAAAATTTTAAAAAATATGAAGTGCCTTGCGCTATTTGAGTTTGTTGTAAGATAATTTCAGAAAGCCAAACCGGATAGGGGTGATTAGATTTTCGCCAGGGCAAATCTCTTCCATTTTTTAAATACCACATTTTAAGACGGTTAGATATCTTACTTTTTTCATGCATTTTGCAATAGTACAATTTTTTTATCTAATTAAATTTTAAACATTTAGCTTTCTGAAAAAGATTAAATGTATTATATTTGCCCCCTCAAATACAGATTTAAATAACTTATAAATAAATAAAAATGACAAAAGCAGAAATAGTTGCCAATATTTCAGAAAAATCTGGCATCGAAAAAGGTGATGTGTTAAGAGTAGTAGAAGATCTAATGTCTGAAGTTAAGAATTCTTTAAATCAAGGGAATAACGTTTATTTAAGAGGTTTTGGTAGTTTTATCGTAAAGCAAAGAGCTGAGAAAACAGGTAGAAATATTTCTAAAAACACAACAATAAAAATTCCTGCACACCATATTCCTG
>JAUIJW010000122.1 GCA_030431085.1 Bacteroidia bacterium | reverse complement strand
GAAGAGAAAGATCTGAATAAAGCAGTAAATGTAATCCATGGTCAGATATTTGGGGTGTCAACCAATATTAATATTGCTATAGTTGGTGTTGGTTTAGTGGGGGGTACCTTAATAAACCAGATTTTAAATTCGAAAGCTGATGTTTTGAAAAGGCGAAATATCAATTTAAACATTTTTGCTGTAGCTAATTCTACAAAGGTTTTATTAGAATCTAAAGGAATCTCCCAGTCATGGCGAGAAGATTTACAAACCAAAGCATTTGAAAATTATACCATCAATGATATTATTGGTTATGCTAAAGAGAATCATTTAGAAAATTTAATTGCAGTTGATAATACTGCGGCTTTAAGTTTTATTAAAAACTATATTCCACTCGTTGAAAATGGTTTTGATTTAGTGTCTTCAAACAAAATTGCCAACACGGTTGATTTTAACTTTTATAAAGATTTAAGAAAGGTACTACAAAGCAACGAAAGAAAATATTTATATGAAACCAATGTAGGGGCAGGATTACCTTTACTTGACACCATAAAATTATTACACCATTCAGGTGAAAATATCACGAAAATTAAAGGCGTGTTTTCTGGATCATTAAGCTATCTATTTAATAATTACTCATTACAAGATAAAAATATTAGCGAGGTGCTTTTAGATGCGGTAGATAAAGGTTATACAGAGCCAGACCCTAGAGAAGATTTAAGCGGTAATGATGTGGCGCGTAAACTTTTAATTTTGGCTAGAGAATTAGATTTAGAGAATGAATTTGAAGATGTAGATATAAAAAACTTAATTCCAAAACACCTGAGAGAAGGCGATGTTGAACATTTTTTGACGAGATTGAACGAGATGGATCAAGAATATCACGAAATTAAGTCAAACCAAGAGCCTGATCATGTATTGCGTTATATTGGTGAGTTATCTGGAGATTTAACTCAATCTAAAGGGAATTTAGCGGTGAAATTAGTTTCGGTACCTATAGACAGTTCTTTAGGGCAAGTCAAAGGATCTGATTCTATATTCGAAATTTATACAGAATCCTATGGAGAACAACCTTTGGTTATTCAAGGTGCTGGCGCGGGAGCAGAAGTAACAGCAAGAGGTGTATTTGGAGATATATTAAGATTAACAGAAAAAGCATTTTAGTGATGACAGCCTACAAAAATTTTGAAACAGGAGCCATTAGAACACAGACAGAAAGGAGTCAATACAGTGAACATTCAACACCGTTGTTTGCTACATCAAGTTTTGTATTTGATGATGCCGAAGACATGAGAGCATCTTTTGCAGAAGAAAAACAAAAAAACTTATACAGTAGATTTAGCAACCCTAATACTACCGAGTTTGTTGATAAGGTTGTAGCAATGGAAGGGGCAGAAGGTGGTTATGCTTTTTCAACCGGAATGGCGGCTATTTTTTCAACATTTGGCGCTTTACTAAGTGCAGGCGATCATATAGTTGCTTGCAGATCTGTATTTGGTTCTACACATACTTTATTTACTAAATATTTACCGAAATGGAATATTGAAACCTCTTATTTTAAAGTAGACAAAGCAAATCAAATAGAAAGTGTAATACAGAAAAATACAAAAATACTCTATATCGAAACGCCAACGAACCCGGGTGTAGACATTTTAGATTTAGAGTATTTAGGCGCCATGGCCAAAAAACATAACCTTTTATTTATTGTTGATAATTGCTTTGCAACGCCTTATTTACAGCAACCTATTAAATTTGGAGCAGATGTTGTTATTCATTCAGCTACAAAATTAATGGATGGACAAGGTAGAGTCTTAGGTGGTGTGGCGGTTGGTCAAAAGGAATTGATTAGAGAAATCTATTTATTTTCTCGAAATACTGGACCAGCACTATCGCCATTTAATGCATGGGTATTATCTAAAAGCTTGGAGACCTTGGCAATTAGGGTAGAAAAGCATTGTGAAAATGCTCTTAAAGTTGCAGAATATTTAGAACAGCATCAGAAAGTGAATGTGGTGAAATACCCTTTTTTAGCATCACATCCTCAATATGAAGTGGCAAAAAAACAAATGAAACTGGGTGGAAATATTGTAGCTTTTGAATTGAAAGGAGGTATTGAGGCCGGAAGAAAATTTTTAAATAATTTGAAAATGTGCTCTTTATCAGCTAATTTAGGTGATACTAGAACGATAGTGACTCATCCCGCTTCAACAACGCACAGCAAATTAAGTGAAGCCGATAGATTAGAAGTTGGTATTACCAATGGCTTGGTAAGAGTTTCAGTAGGTTTAGAACATATAAGTGATATTATTAACGATTTAGAATCGGCTTTAAAAGCCTAAAAAATGTTACTGTTTCAAAATAAACATAAGGAT
The DNA here is from genome assembly GCA_030431085.1 of Bacteroidia bacterium. Taxonomy (GTDB): domain Bacteria; phylum Bacteroidota; class Bacteroidia; order Flavobacteriales; family Flavobacteriaceae; genus Lutimonas. Next base: position 4,829 of record JAUIJW010000122.1, on the reverse strand, counting down.
AACTATAAAACTGGAGAGACCAAAAGACGCAGTATGGTTAAGGCCATTACTTGGCGTACGCTTGGTACTTTAGATACGGTGCTTATTTCTTATTTTTTAACAGGGCAAATTAAAACAGCAGTTTCTATCGGTGGGATAGAAATTTTCACCAAAATGATTTTGTACTTTTTTCATGAACGTATCTGGAATTTTGTGAATTGGGGTAAAAGAGATAAAAACTAAGCTATGGAAGAACAGAACGAGTTATATCCAATTTTTTTAAAAGTTACTGAACTTCAAGTTTTAATTGTGGGTGGAGGTAAAGTTGGACTAGAAAAATTAACATTCTTACTTAAATCTAGTCCAAACGCTAAAGTTACTGTTGTGGCGAAAGACTTTAGCGAAGATTTTATAGCTTTTGTTGAAGGAAAGCAAGTGGTATTGATACAATCGGCTTATCAAGCTAAATTCTTAAAGGATAAGCAAATTGTCATTGCCGCTACCAATGATTTAGAGGTGAATTTACAAATTCACACCAATTGTAAAGCAAATAATGTATTGGTAAATGTAGCAGATAATCCACCGTATTGTGATTTTTATATGGGAGGTATCGTAACCAAAGGTCACGTGAAAATTGCAATTTCTACCAATGGTAAATCACCAACTACAGCCAAGAGACTTAGACAGTTTTTTGAAGATGTAATCCCAAACGACATCAATGAAATGGTGACTAATTTAAACCATTATCGCAAAACCATTAAGGGTAATTTTCAAGATAAAGTAGAAACCTTAAACAAAATTACTAAAAGTTTAATTGATTAAATTTTCACCAATTCAAAATCATCTTTTTTAGATTCACACACGCCACAGGTATATTGAGATGGTAAATCATCAAACGGTGTGTCTGGTGATATATTGGCTACAGAGTCGCCGTATTGGGCATCATAAATACTCATACAGTTTTTACATTGGTGTACTTCTTTAAACTCCTTAATTTCTTCCTTTTGCTTTTCTTCTTCTGTGGTTTCTCCTAACTTATCAAAATACATCTTACTCAATTCCATCAATAAGCCAGGGAGTTCCATTTTGTCTACATCTTGGGCGTAAACGATGTATTGTTGTGTATTGGGGTTGAAATTCTTGCAATACAATACATTAAATGTTGGTCTTATTTTAAAATCTTTTACCAAATTAGGAGCTTTATTTTTTTCAATTACAGCAGAGGTGAAATACGTAGAATTATTAGGTAAGTTGGCGATAGCGAAATTTAAACCGTAGGTTGAAATATCGTTTTGATCGAAATTACGCACAATAAATTTTTTCAATTCTAGTGCATCCTCATCATCTACCGGTAAATGCCAGTTCATTTCTAGTAATGAATGTCTAACGTTAATACCTCTTTTACCTAATAATTTCTCTAAATTTAGCTTGTATTTTCTATGGATACCTTTTACAATAAACGATTTCCAAGGCGTGATACAGATTTTTCCAATTCTGCTATCTAGACAAAAATCACAAAAGGCTTCAAGAAAATCTAAATCATACTCGTTATTTCTCCAATACAAGCCGAGCCAGTATTCATTCAATCCCATTTTATTCATGCCTTCATAATAAGGAAAAGGCTGAAAAGGGACCTCCAATGGCTTATCAATGGTTCGATTATTAGTCTCTGTTGTCTGGTTTACAAGTTCAAATAAGTCGTCTATATCTTTAGTATTCTGATAGTGATCAATGATAGTTTCAGAGATTTTAGGGATATCCCAACTATAGATTAAAACCGGATAATCAATATGTTTTGGCCAATTTGGTAAATTGAGATTTAAGTGCCAGTAGTCTTCAAATTCTGAGGCTATAAAGTTTAAATTACCAGTAAACAAAGGTACTAAGCGTTGTTTCGGATCTGTAATATTTATCTTGAGTGTTGGGCTGTTTTTAAACAATTCTAAAATATATAAGTAGGTAGAACTGTTAAGCCAAGATGTTTGTGGAAATATATCTGAAGACACATAGCTACAAACTATATTTTCGTGGACTTTTTCTGTTTCTAGATTAAGATTGGGATATTTTGAGATGATATTTTTTTGATGTTCATCAACCGGTATTAAAATATCTTGCCTAGAACCAAATTTTAAACTTTTAAAACCTAGCTCCTGGCTTAGAGCAATAATTTGTTTCATCTCACTGGGTGACAATATACCACCTTTAATAAATATACGTTGCAATTCTTTTTTCATGAGTATATTTTTAATGCGTTGCTAATAAAATTTCTTCAACCTCTGGTTTGCAGCTACCACACCCTAGGCCTGCACCAGTTTTGGCACAAAGCTCATTAAAATCTTTACAGCCAGACTCGATAGCGTTGGTTAGGTTTTTATCACCCACTTGACTACAAGAACAAACTAAATTACCTAACATAGGCTCGGTTTCATTTTTTCCCCTTAAGAGCTCAGATCTTTTTTCTGATAATTCAATTTTATCACTAATTAAGCTTTTAAATTGAGCAAACTCATTTTTATCACCCATCAATACTGTTCCAATAAGTAAATCGTTTTTAACAATACATTTTTTATAAAAATGCTGATTGATATCTTTAAGTACAATTTCTTCATAAGAAGGGTCATTTTTAGGTATCTGAACCATACCTACACTACAAAGATCGAGATCGTCAAACTTTAGGATATTCATCAACACAGAGCCTTTATAGATGCTGTTTAGGTCGCCTAAAATATAGTTGGCTGCAATATCGGCTTGTTCTTCTGCGGCAGAAGTGATCCCGTAAAGATTATTTTCAAACTCGGCAATTTCACCAAGTGCATAAATAGATGGGTCTGAAGTTTGTAGGTATTGATTTACTTTTACACCTCTACCACAAAGTAATTTTGACGCTTTTGGTAATTCGATATTTGGTATTGTTCCTATAGCATAAACAATGGCATTGGCATTGATAATTTTACCTGTTTTTAATGTAATAGAAAGTTTGTTTTTATTGTGATCATCTTCAAATACAGTACTTACTTCATTGTTAAAATAAATTTGAATACCTCGACTTTGTACATTTTCTGCCAACAAACTACTAGCAATAATATCAAGTTGTCGCTCCATTAACCTTGGAGCTCTTTGAACGATGGTTATTTTAATATCTCTTTTGTTTAACGTAGCAGCAAGTTCAAGTCCTAAAAGTCCGCCACCAACAATCACTATATGTTGCTGACTTTCTGGCAATCCAGTATTGTGGAGGTGTTGTTGTAAATTATCTGCATCTTCTTTGCTTCTTAAAGTAAATCTTCCTGGCAGGTCTAATCTGGCATTTGATGGTACAAAAGCTCTAGAGCCAGTGGCTATAATTAAAATGTCGTACTCATGTTCGTTAGATTGGCTATCTGTAATGACTTTGTTTTTTCTATCAATGTGATTGACCAAAACCCCAGGATGCAATGCGATGTTTAATTTATTAACTTCTCCCTCTTTTAATTTTTCTAATTGATCCCAAGTCAATTCTTGGCTGATATACTCTGGTAATAGAACTCTATTATAGAATGGGTTTTTTTCTTTAGAGAAGACTTTAATTTCATCTTCCTGATTCGATTTTCTATAGGTTTTAACAAAACGATAAGCGGCGGCTCCGGCACCTATAACACAAATTTTTTGGCGTTTTTTTTCGTATTTTTTAACTTCAACTGCAGAAAATTTAAAATCTGGTTCTTTAGATACAGGGTCTATTCTGTCACTGGTTAAATTGTTAACCCTACCAATATCACTATTTAGAATTTTACCCCAATGCATTGGAATAAATACAACGCCTCTTCTTATATCGTAACTAAGATCTACGCGCACTCTTACCGTACCCCTGTCATTATAAATTACAGCGATATCACCATTTTTTAAACCTCTTTCTAATGCATCTACAGGGTTAATTTTAACAAAAGGTGAGGCAATGTGAGAATTTAATCGATTAACCTTGCCTGTTCGGGTTCTAGTATGCCACTGATCTCTTACACGACCAGAGTTTAATATTAATGGATGTTCTTTAGTGGTAGGTTCAGATTGATTTATGATTTGCTTGGGAATGTTAAATATGGCCTTTTGCGATGGGGTGTAAAAAATACCATCTGAGAAGAGTCTTTTAGTCCCCGAATGATTTTTATTGGTTACAGGCCACTGCATACTACCTTCAGTTTTCAAGCGGTCGTAATTTAGTCCAGAAATATCGATATTAGTGCCTTTGGTTAGTGCGCAATGTTCATCAAAAATTTCACTCATGTTTTGATAATCAAAGCCAGAGTAGTTCATCTTTTTGGCAAATCTCATCAATATTTCAGCATCTGGTAAAGCTTCTCCTGGAGGATTAACTACTTTGTTTAAATAGCTAATTCTTCTTTCTGAATTGGTCATGGTACCTTCTTTTTCTAACCATCCAGCGGCGGGTAATAATAAATCTGCAAACTTTGTAGTTTCAGATTGGTGAGAAATATCTTGGACAATAACAAAATTAGCTTTTTTTAAGGCTTTTTCAACTTCTAGTGAATTGGGTAAGCTTACTACTGGATTGGTACAGATAATCCATATTGCCTTAAGTTTTCCGCTATTTAAGCCCTTAAACATTTCTGTAGCAGTGAGTCCTGGATTTGCTGAAATTTCTTTGCTTCTCCAAAAATTTGAAACCTGCTGTCTATGCGTAGCATTATTAAGATCTTTGTGGGCAGCTAATAAATTGGCCATTCCGCCAACTTCTCTACCTCCCATAGCATTGGGCTGACCCGTTAAGGAAAATGGTCCAGCACCTGGTTTACCAATTTGCCCCGTTAATAAAGAAAGATTAATTAGTGATACGTTTTTATCAACACCAATTA
>JAUIJW010000121.1 GCA_030431085.1 Bacteroidia bacterium | reverse complement strand
TAAGAGGAAAAAAAGTGTTAATAACGGCGGGCCCCACATATGAAGCTATTGATCCTGTTAGATTTATAGGCAATCATTCTTCTGGAAAAATGGGTTTCGAACTTGCAAAGTATGCCGTTGAGTTAGGTGCAGAAGTTATTTTAATTGCCGGACCTACATCTTTGTCACTTCAACACTATGGTATTAAAAGGATTGATGTCATTGCTGCCTTAGAAATGTACAATGAAGTGCATAAGTTTTTTGAGCAAGTAGATGTAGCTATATTTGCTGCGGCAGTGGCAGATTATGCCCCAGTTGAAGTAGCGACCCAAAAGATGAAGAAAAAAGAAACTTCTCTTACCGTTAACTTAAAACCAACTCAGGATATTTTAGCATCAGTTGGAGCTATTAAAACAAATCAATTTTTAGTGGGATTTGCATTAGAAACCGATAATGAGGTAGAAAATGCCATTTCTAAATTAGAGAAAAAGAATTTAGATTTAATTGTTTTAAATTCGCTAAATGATCAAGGTGCTGGTTTTAAAACAAACACTAATAAGGTCACATTAATTGATCAATATAAGGCGATTAATACGTTTGAATTAAAATCTAAAAATGAAGTGGCCAAAGATATTTGGCAAGAAATTATATCAAAATATTAATGCGCAGAATATTTGTATTCATATTACTAATTTACTCAGTTAATTTAAAATCGCAAGAATTTAATTGTGTGGTCAATATTAACTCTGCAGAAATAGGTATCTCAAATCGACAGGTATTTAATACTATGCAAAATGCAATATTTGAGTATATGAATAATACGAAATGGACCAACATTCCGTACAAGAATCATGAAAAAATTAATTGCTCTTTAACCATAAATATTTTAGAAATTCCGTCAGCCAATCAGTACAAAGGTACCTTGCAATTACAAGTTTCTAGACCTGTTTACAATACCACTTACCAAACACCCATTTTGGTTTTTAACGATGATAAAATCAATTTTAATTACGAAGAATTTCAGCCTTTGGTTTACAATGAAAATAATTATACTTCTAACTTAGTATCGTTGTTAACCTATTATGCTTATACAATCTTGGGCTTTCATGCCGATACTTTTGGTTATAAGGGAGGTGAAAACTATTTTAAATTGGCAGAAAACGTAGTTAATATATCGCAGCAAGATGGAGGTTCTGGTTGGAATAGAATAGATGGAAATGATACAAGATATACATTGAATGATAATATACTATCTCCAGCTTTTGAAGCTTTTAGAAAAACAATGTATGAGTACCATCGATTGGGCTTAGATACAATGGCAGATAATGCCATGCAAGCTAAGGAACAAATCGCAGCTTCTATTATAGGATTACAACCAGTTTTTGATGGTAGGCCAAACACCTTTATGGTTCGTATTTTTATGGATACTAAAAGTGATGAGATAGAAGATATTTTTTCTGACGGCCCTTCTGTAAATATTGCAGAACTAAAAGAAGTTTTAGGTAAGATGTCTCCTATTAATGAAGCCAAATGGCAGAACATTAAAAATTAACCTTTAGCTTTTTAATATCTTTAAAATTATCTAAGTTTGATTTTATAATCTGTATGGTATGTTAAAATCGTTATCGATTAAAAATTACGCACTTATTAACAATATTCAGGTAGATTTTGAAGATCAACTGTCTATCATTACTGGTGAAACTGGAGCCGGTAAGTCAATTCTTTTAGGTGGATTATCCTTAGTTCTTGGTCAACGTGCTAATGCTAATTTGGTCAAACAAAAGGATAAAAAATGTATCATAGAAGCAGAATTTAAAATTGATAAGTATAATCTTAATCCATTTTTTGAAAAAGAAGATTTAGATTATGAGAAGTATACTACAATACGTAGAGAAATTTTGCCCAATGGTAAATCTAGAGCGTTTATTAATGATACTCCTGTTAATTTACAAACCTTAACTTCTTTAAGTGAAAGGTTAATAGACATTCATTCGCAACATCAAACACTACAATTGGCCAACAAAGATTATCAGTTTCAAATTATTGATGCCTTGGCTAATAATAGTAAACATTTAGAAACTTATAGAAAATTAAGACAACAATATTCGAAAAAGCAAGAAGAGTTAGAACAAATTTTAGAACATCAATCACGAGCGAAGGCACAATATGATTATCAGAGTTTTTTGTTTCAAGAGCTAGAGGCCTCTAATTTAAAGGCGGATGAACAGGAAATTCTCGAAGAAAAATTAGATAAAATCTCTCATATTGAAGAGATACAACAAAATTTGTTAGAATCTTTAAAATTAGCTGATAATGAAGATGTTGGACTGAAGCACCAAATGTTTCAAATGAAGTATAATTTAACAAAAATTGCGGGTTTCGATAAGAGATATCAAGCTTTGTCTGAGCGTGTTCAAAGTGTTTTTATTGAATTAGAAGATGTTGTTACAGAGTTAGAGTTAGAATATGAGAAGATCGATTTTAGTCAGGATGAATTAACCGAAACTAATGATAGATTGCAATTAATATATGCGCTACAGAAAAAGCATCAAGTTAATAATATTGAAGCGTTATTGACCATACAGTCAGATCTTAAACAACAATTAGAATTGGTAGAACATGCAGATGAAAATGTGCTTAAGCTGCAACAAGGTTTAGATCAGTTGAAGACAAGACTGCTAGAGATTGGCCAGGTAATAAGGCAGAACAGACGCAAAGCTATTCCAACATTTTTAAAAGAACTACATCAAATATTAGAGAAACTAGAAATGCAGAATACGCTAATATCAATTGATTTGATAGAATCTTCAAAATTTTTGGCACAGGGGATGGATGATCTAGAGTTTAAAATATCGGCCAATAATGTTGGCGGTTAAATCAATTTTATGCGCTTATACCAATTTACCTTCTATTGTGTTCGACGAAATTGATACAGGTGTTTCTGGTGAAGTAGCTAATAAAATAGCTCATGTAATGAAAAGTATGGGGCAATATATGCAAGTGATAACCATTACGCACTTGCCACAAATCGCAGCTATTGGGCATCAACATTATAAAGTGTTTAAAGAAGAGCGAGATGATCAAATTAATTCTAATATTAAGGTTTTAGATCCAAAAGAACGCTTACTTGAAATTGCAGAAATGTTAGGTGGTAAATCTATTTCAGATTCTGCTTTAAGCCATGCCAAGGCCTTATTAAATTAATTAAAATCACTAAAAAAATATTAATTAACTTTGCGTTTAGCAAAAATGAAAAACAAAAATATATAATACGCTTATGTACAATTTATTAAAAGGTAAAAAAGGAATAATTTTTGGCGCACTAGATCAAAATTCTATTGCATGGAAAGTGGCTGAGAGAGCACATGAAGAGGGCGCCCAGTTTGTATTGACTAATGCACCAATTGCTATGCGTATGGGTGAAATAAAAGAATTGGCTAAAAACACTGGTTCTGAAATTATTCCAGCCGATGCCACCAATATGGATGATATTACTAATTTGGTTGAAAAATCTATGGAGATTTTAGGCGGTAAAATTGATTTTGTGTTACATTCTATTGGGATGTCTGTTAATGTACGCAAAGGGATGCACTACACAGATTCTAATTACGATTTTTCTGCCAAGGGTTGGGATGTGTCTGCACTATCTTTTCATAAAGTAATGAATGTGCTATACAATAAAAAAGCAATGAATGAATGGGGATCTATTGTGGCATTAACATATATGGCGGCCCAAAGAGTATTTCCGGATTATAATGATATGGCAGATAACAAAGCTTACTTAGAGTCTATTGCTCGAAGTTTTGGATATTTCTTTGGTAGAGATCATAAAGTTAGAGTAAATACTATTTCGCAATCACCTACACCAACGACGGCAGGTAGTGGTGTTAAAGGATTTGATGGCTTTTTAAATTACGCTGAGCAAATGTCGCCATTAGGTAATGCCTCGGCCTTAGAATGTGCAGATTATACAATTTCTTTGTTTTCTGATTTGACCAAAAAAGTAACACTTCAAAATTTATTTCATGATGGAGGGTTCTCAAACATGGGAATTAGCGATTTGGTCATGGAAAATTTTTCTAAAGAATAAATGTCACTTGATATTTTATCATGAAAAGTAATCGTAAAACTATAGATGGAACTGACCTGAATAATTTTATGATTACTTTTTTGTTTTAGTGCCATTGTTATTTGGATATAGGATAAGTAATTTTTTAAACTCATTTTATTGTATTAAATTTTGTGAATATCTTGTAAAATGTTGAAGGTTTTGATGTATTTAGAAGAAAGCAGTAGTATCATAATCCTAAAAAATAAAAGTTATTGAAATACTCTATTATTATTCCAATTTACAACAGACCTGACGAATTAGATGAGTTGCTATACAGTATCACGGTTCTAGATGGTGATTATGATATTGAGATTGTAGTAATTGAAGATGGCTCACAATTTACTTCAAAAAAAATTATAAAGAAGTATCAACCTCAGTTAGATTTAAAATATCTGGTAAAGGAAAATACAGGACCTGGAGATTCAAGAAATTTTGGAATGAAGCAGGCGCACGGTGATTATTTTATCATTTTAGATTCAGATTGTATTTTGCCACCTCATTATCTTAACGAGGTTGATACATCTCTTAAGAGCATACACGTTGATGCATTTGGTGGCCCTGATAAAGCTCACACTTCGTTTACAACAGTTCAAAAAGCAATTAATTATAGTATGACTTCTTTTCTTACCACTGGTGGTATAAGGGGTAATGAAAAGTTAAAGAGTAAATTTCAATTACGTAGTTTTAATCTAGGGCTATCGCGTAAAGCTTTTGCTATTACACAAGGGTTTTCAAAACAGCGTTTTGGTGAAGATATTGATTTGTCTTTTAGGTTGTGGCATAATAATTTAACCACAAAATTTATTGCAAAGGCATTTGTGTACCATAAAAGAAGAACGAATTGGTCGCAATTTTTTAAGCAAACCTTTAATTTTGGTGCTGCCCGACCAATCCTTAATAACATGCATCCTAACTCCGCAAAGATAACATTTTGGTTTCCTTCAATCTTTTTAGGTGCTTTATTGATAAGTGCGATGATGGCTTTTTTTGGCATTCCTTTTTTAATACATGCTTTACTGCTGTATTTTACATTAATTTTGATAGATGCAACCATAAAAAACAAAAGTATAATGGTAGGAGTTTATGCCATTGTAGCAACTTTAGTTCAGTTTACCGGATATGGATTGGGTTTTTTAAGAAGCATTATTAGATTACACATCTTAAGATTGGATAAGAAAAAATCTTTTCCTAAAATGTTTAATAATTAGGATACCAGTCTTTGAGGACAACTTGGATGGAATTATCTTTTGTGTTCACTAATTTTTTAAAAGCTTTAATATCGCTCATTTCTGGTTTACCCCGATAATGATAGGGGTATACTGTTTTAGGTTTAAAATCAAGTACGGCACTTGAGGCCTGATGGATATCCATGGTATAAGGTAAATTCATGCAGATAAAAGCGATATCAATATTTTTTAATTGCCTCATTTCTACAATATCTTCAGTATCTCCAGAGATGTAAATTTTTTGATTATCTATTGTTAATATGTAACCATTACCACGGCCTTTTGGGTGCCTAGATTCTTCAGATTCGGGTAAGTTATACATTGGTATAGCTCTTATAGAAATACCTTTAACAATCAAAGAATCCATATTATTTAAAACATTTAAATTTTGCTTTAATTCACTTGGTAATTTATCGGCGACAGCCTGAGGTGTAATGAATTGGGCATCATCTACCTTGATATCATTAAGTGTGGTCATATTTAAGTGATCACCGTGTATATCTGTAATTAAAACAATATCAGCCGGAGCTATGTTTTCAAAAGCCTTTGCACCACCGTAAGGATCAACATAGATCGTTATGTCATTGTAAGTTAATACCAGGGTACCATGTAAAATAGGTTGAACCTCTAAGGTTTGTGATGAAGTTTTGTAAATATCAGAATCTGGATGTTGTGCCCAGGCCTGATTACTTAAGAAAATCAATAGTAGTAGTGTAATAACTTTTGATGAGTTCATGATAATTTTTAGTTAAAACACTAAAGATACAATTAAAATTGCTTTTTTACTTCATTCTTAAGAAGCACCAACGCGGTAGCAGTAGGCGATTCTGAGTCTAAAGAGTTTTGAATAATTTTTTCTCTTAATTCGTCTGCATTATTAACGGAAGTGTCTGCTGCAGCTTTTCTGATATCTTGTATTAAAGAGTTTTTGGCGGTAACAATAGCATTCCAACAAGCATCGGTTACATAAATTTGCTGTGCCAGATTGTGTTCAAATTCGTGCTCAATACTCGTAATTAGTTTGTGTTGATAATTGATAGCACTCTCGCCATTAGGTTTAACCCTTACTAGTAGTTTATTAGGAGAAATTCGCTCAAGTAATAATGCCATTCTTTCGTAAGCCTGTAATCTTATGGGTAGGGCAATATTTTGTTTTTCTTTTCTCAATAAAAAAAGTCTTCTATTTTCTTCATTTTGAGTATGCGACTTAAAAAAATATAAGGCAATTAATCCGGTAACTACTGCGGGTATGGTGTAGCTTAAAAGTTCTAAAATTTTATCAAATTCCATTATTGTTAATTTTGAGTGCTAAAGTTAAACTTACTTTTTTTAACAGTCAATAAATTCAAGATGTTTTAAAAATATTCGTTAAGTTTGGAATTATAACTTCAAATTTTAAAAAACATTGTATAAGTTAATCCTATTTGTTCTAATTTGTTTTTGTACAGAAAGCGTTTTGGCGGAATCAAATATTCCAAGAGATAGAGATGGTGATGGAGTAAGAGATAAGAAGGATAAATGCCCCGATACACCTGGGTTAAAAGAATTTAACGGTTGCCCCGATACAGATTTAGATGGTGTTGAAGATGCTTTAGATCGTTGCCCTAAAGAGCCAGGTTTAATATCTCTTCAAGGTTGCCCTGATTCTGATCATGATGGCTTTGCTGATATAGAAGATTTATGTCCAAATCTACCTGGGATAGAAAACTATAATGGCTGCCCAGATACCGATATGGATGGTGTGATGGATTCTAAGGATGATTGTCCGAATCTTGCTGGACGTATTGAGAACAAAGGGTGCCCGATTATTGATACCGATGGTGATGAGCAACTTAAGAATCAAGTAAAATCTTTTGTTGATCAACTTTTAAAATCAAAAAGACCATTACTTCATGCGGGAGCTGGAATAAAAGCAGCA
>JAUIJW010000120.1 GCA_030431085.1 Bacteroidia bacterium | reverse complement strand
CAAGTGCCCAATAAATTCTTTTTTTTGGGCAATGCCTTAAATGCGGTTTACAACTTGCTCTCCCATTTTAAAAAATTGTTATAACAAATCAGGGTTTATATACAATAATAGCAAAAATTGGCAAAATTCCAGGAATTTTTCAATAAAATCAATCTCCAAGTCGATTTGTCAATAAATTATAGTCAAGAAAAGCTTAGTTCCTTCATAAGTCAAAAGATAATCCGCATTATTCATTTATTTTACAAAACTTACACTTACCATATATTACATAAAGAACCTCTTTCTTTTATTCAAATTACCTCTAATTTTCTCACCATATTTTTTTAAAGGGTTTTTTAAATGAATTGCCTATGCCCTATTTTTTATTTTTATTCTTTATACTCAGCACGTTGGGCTTTGCTCAACAAGAATTTTATAAACCATCAAATAACATGGTTATTGAAAGAGGCGATTATGGAAAGTGGAATGATCACTCCATATCCGACCCAAAAGTGATTTTTGTGGCCGATACATTCAGAATGTGGTTCACCGGACGTGATATTCATACCTATTCTAATAAAATTGGCTATGCTTGGTCGGTAGATGGGCGTCGTTGGGAAGTGGAAACCACAGCAGTACTTACTGGTACGAGCTATAGTTGGGATGAGGCAGGCATCGAAACCGTCACGATTGTATATGATTCAAATGCAGTGATGAATCCCTACAAAATGTGGTATGTAGGATCCCGTGATATGGAGCAAGCCACGCATAGTATTTATTGGCACGTTGGCTATGCTTGGTCTGAAGACGGCACGAATTGGGTGAAGTACCCAAGTCCCGTACTAACTGCCAACATCGACTCCGCCTCACTTGATCATGGTAGCCTTGAAGGGCCCAGTGTGATACTAGACAAGGATACGCTGCGCATGTACTATGCTGGGTTTGCTGATATTGATCAAAATATGCATTTTAATCAGCATTTTAATATTAATTATGCTTGGTCATTAGATGGTGTCAACTGGCATAAAAAATTAGACAGACCTGTGCTCGAAGTGGGGCCAATGGGCAGCTGGGATGCTCATAATGTACAAGACCCCGAAGTATTAAAAATAGGAGAGCAATACCATATGTGGTACGGGGGCAATGCCAGCGATGATTTAGGTCAACAAATTGGCTATGCTTATTCGAAAGATGGCTTAAATTGGCAGAAATCAAACGCCAATCCAATACTAACAACCGGCAAAAAAGGGAATTGGGATGAGCATTTGGCTTCCTATCCTACTGTTGTTCAAGTAGACAGCACTTTTATGCTTTGGTATACTGGGTTAGACAATTGTGCTATTGATCCTAAATGTGCTGAGCATAACATATACCAATGGAATATTGGATATGCCAGGCAGTTACAACAAAACCTATTGTCAGAAAACCCAATTAAAGAAAAGAATAAATACATGGAGCTTAAGACGAATCCGCTACAAGAGTATATTTACATCAAGTTAGGTGAAACGCTAGAACATCATACAGAGCTTGGAATTTATAATGTAAATGGAAACAAAATTAAAAGTATACCTTCCAACGGGCAAACAATTATTAAAGTAGATAAAAAAGGATTTGATAAAGGGGCCTATTTGTTTCAGTTAGAAGATCAGCGTGGCGAGGTAGCCTTGGGGAAATTTTATATTTATTGAATATATTTTGCCAATTTTATTCAAAATTGATAAACCATTCGGTACAAGCATGGGCAACTAGGCTAGAACATGATCCAATTTTGATACCGTCCACATGAGTGTGTCTTTTAAAGAAAAAGGTTTTCAACAAATTAACAATCCAATAGTAATAATTAAATTAGAATTGTTAAAAAGTTAAAAACCAATGAAGTTCACAAAAGTACAAACAGAAGATGTAATTAAGCAATTTTTAGACAAAGAAAATGGCTTAAATGAAGTATTAGAGATGGTAATAAATTCGCTTATGGTTAGTGAGCGAGAAGTTTATTTATCATCAAATAAAGGGGTTACCAAAGGGAATGGTTATCGAAAAGGTCAAGTATTTGGTCGAGGCAGAGAGCTTGAACTGCGTATACCACGTGACCGCTTAGGACAGTTTTATCCTACGATATTGAGTTTGCTTCGAGATCAAGATGCTCAAATAGACGAATTAAGTTTTTGTTTATATAGTAAAGGGCTTACCACGCGTCAAGTAGGCGAAGTATTAGAAGTTATTTATGGTCGTCATTATTGTAAAAGCAAGATATCAGCGATCAATACGAGCTTTTATGAGCAGATGCAAAGTTGGCGAGAACGTGCTTTAGAATCATTTTATCCAGTGATTTATATTGATGCGATCCACTTAAAGGTCAAGCGTGATACAGTAGCCAATGAAGCATTCTACATCATATTAGGGCTAAAAGAGGATTTTACCCGAGAGGTAATTGGACTGGTAAATATCCCAACCGAATCAGCTAGTGGCTGGCAAAGTGTCTTAGAAGGCCTTAAGCAGCGGGGCTTACAAGAAGTTGAGCTCATCGTTAGCGATGGATTAAAAGCATTGGAAGATGCAGTTAGTCTGGTGTTTCCTAAGACTACTCATCAAAAGTGTACCGTACATTTGATGCGGAACGTCTTAGCCAAAGTAAGATCACAACATAAAAAAGAGGTCGCTTATGACTTTAAACAAGTGTTAAACCCTGACCAAAAAGATTACAATATGAAACAAGCATTAAAGCAATTAAACGAGTTTACACATAAATGGGGCAAGTTATATGCTCATATTAAAAAGTTACCTGATAAACAGGATATCAACTATTATTTTAATTATTTAAACTATAACCACAAGATTCGAAGAATGATCTATACTACCAATTGGATTGAACGTTTTAATAAAGATTGTAAGAGAACAACTAAAATTAGAAACTCTTTCCCTTCTCCAGAAGCTGCGCTAGCTCTTATTACTAGCGTAGCAATTGATAAATCAGAAAAAAAATATACCTATCCTATTCATAATTTTAAATTTGAACCTAAATTTGTAAGACATGATTATTAATTTATTGATAACCTTTTTTCATCCTAGACACACTTTTCTGGACGCTACCCCAATTTTTATTCTTTTTACTTTTTCAATACAACTCTTTATCAGCTTGAAAGAATTGATAAACGAGTTAAATTCAACATAAATCTACCTATGTAACAATTTACCAAAAAGTACGCTTTATTGATTCTATTCTATAATTAGCTTGTCGTTTTAAAAATACATAACAATGATAAGCTCACAAGAAAACTCGGAAATAAATGCGGCACATTACGATCGTATTTATAGTAAAGTTAACGTAGACAACATCTTAAAAAAAATAAAAAACCTAGATCATTTTTTGTCTGATGCAACGAGCACCGATACAAGCTGGGTTGGATTATATAAAGGTAATTTTAAGCAATGCCTTAAAGGCAAAAAAGTATTAGAATTAGGCTGTGGTGATTGCACAAATTTAGCCGTTATGGCTGCCTTAGGAGCTGAAACATACGGTAATGACATTTCTCAAAAATCCGGAGATATCATTGAAAAACTAAATGCAAAACACAAATTTAAATACCCCATAACATTCATCCATGGTGATTTCCTAGAATCACAGCTACAAGATAATTATTTCGATATAGTGATTGGAAAAGCATTTGTACATCATCTTACTAATCAGCAAGAAGACCAATTCACGGAATTAATCGTAAGATACCTTAAACCAACAGGCATAGTTAGGTATTTTGAGCCCGCTATCAATAGCAAGTTGTTGGATGAGTTAAGGTGGCTCACTCCCGTTCCGGGCAGGCCCTCTAAACTTCAAAAGGTTAAATTCCAGAAATGGAAAGAAAATGACCCCCACCCAGAAAGGGATAATTCATCCGAACATTACCGTTATATTGGAGAAAAGTACTTTAAAGAAGTAAAAATTACACCTATCGGGACCATTGAACGATTTTGTCGATTTATTCCATCTAAGTGGAACAGGCCATTAAGAAGACTCTCCTACAAACTTGAGAAATTATTACCCTATTCTATAAACCTGTACCTCACTAGAAGTCATTTAGTCGAATACAAATACCCTAAAGCGACAACATAAATTTTAATGGGCACCAAGTCATTCAAGATTCAAAGTAGTTTGATATAATAATAATTATTTTTGTTGCTAGGGTAATATTAAGTGGCTAATTTGTAAAATTTAACTCGAAATTTTCATAAATTTAACCTTTGAATAAATAATATATACAATCTTTCTCCTATCAGCCTACACAACTAACTTTAAACCCAGAATTTATTGATTAGTATTGATTATTATCTATTAAAACATAGTCAAGATGGAAAATTTCTTCGAACACGAAACCTGCGAGGCAAGCTATATAAAAGAAAAGCACCGCATGTTTTTTAAGTATAATGGCTATATTAACCTTGAAGAAACAAAAAATATGTACCTCAAGGCACTGGAATTAATGAAATCCCATAAAACAGTGTCTTTTCTCAATGATGTACGTAAAATGCAAGGTACATTTACGGGAATTAATGCTTGGCTCGTCGAAAATTTACAGGAGACGATCTCATTGGGGCTACGTTATGATGCTATGATACTGAATAATGATGTATTTACTGCATATGCCACGAAAGATTTCTCAAAAATGTTGACGTCTTTAGAACTTCAGATCTTTAAAAGTATGGAAGAGGCTGAAGCTTGGCTTGACAGCAAAGGCATTTCATAAGATTTAAGGATTAAAATCTGCTGTATAATTCGTTTTTTGAATATATTTTGCAAAATTTATTCAATTTTATTGACTTTTGAACAGAATTAATTACATTTCGATCGTAAAAATTATCCAATGAAAGTCACCCAGGAGCATAACGAACGCATGGCAAAATTAACTTTTGCTTCTGTGTATCCACACTATATAGATAAAGTGGAGAAAAAAGGCCGAACAAAAGATGAGCTACATCAAGTTATTACGTGGCTTACTGGATTTGATGAGGCTAAACTACAAGCATTTATTGCTGAAAAAGTAACATTCGACACCTTCTTTGAAGCTGCAACTCTAAACCCAAATGCTCACTTAATTAAAGGAGTAATTTGTGGTTATAGAATTGAAGAGATTGAGCAACCCCTCACCCGAAATGTGCGCTACCTGGACAAACTAGTTGATGAGCTGGCCAAAGGACGTAAAATGGAGAAGATTTTAAGGTCTTAAGATCACAAAATCATCATAGGCTTTTTCTACACTAATTTGGTAATATTTTCAACATATTCTGCAAAATTAGTTGAAAAAAAAGATAATCTCAGGAGAACTCATACGTTTCCATTATCTTTACCCGTATTATTCATCACAGTATCGTTATGAGAGCCAAAAGTTCAATAAAAAAAAGGGTTTTGGATTTTCAGCATAGCGGCGCTATGGTGGAAATGCAAGTTTTCGTAAATGCTTGATTTTGAAGAAATTTTGGGTTGCAATAGATAAAGTGTTGAATAATGCGGGTTTAACAAATCATGAATCATTCGATGGATTTTAAAATACTGACATCAGAACTATTAGTTGAATTCACACTTAGGGCAAAGGATTCACCCATCCCTAAATTGGATAAAATTAGCAAGCAGGAGCTTCCCGTGGACTATTTTCAATTTTATAAATCCGTTTCATCTGTTTATTCATCTAAAATAGAGGAGGAAGATATCGACTTTGATAGCTATTTTAAGCATCGGTTTATGCAGGTAAAATTTAGAGGGGATTATACCAAAAAAGCGGATGACTTATTTGAGGCATACCAATTTATTGACTCGAATAGCCTCAATCTTGAAAATGTAAAAAAGGCACATGCCATGATCTCCGCTAATTTACTTCCCATTGACCAGCAAGGGCTGATTCGATCTACACCTATGTTTGTATTGAATAGTAACGATCAAATTGAATATGTCGCAGCCAGCCCATCAAGTATACCTGAAGAGCTGGCCCATTTATTTCATGATATAGAAATCCTACAAAAACAACGCTTAAATGCATATGAGGTCTTTTATTATTCAGCACTCATTCATCTTGTATTTGTGAAGATTCATCCATTTTTAGACGGAAATGGAAGAACCGCAAGGTTAATCGAAAAATGGTTTTTAACCGAACAATTCGGTCAAAAAGCCACGGCAATTCAATTAGAAAAAAATTACTTTACCAATCTTAAAGCCTACTATAATAATATTAAAAAAATTGGGTTGGAGTACGAGCGATTAGATTATAAAAAAAGCCTTGATTTTTTATTGATGACGATTCTATCCTTGGATCTGCAAATTAAACCTATTTAAGCATAATTCAATATATTTTGCATAATACATTGAATTATAATACATTTTTTTCATGAATTTTGCTAATTTTATTCAATAAATTTAATTTAATTTGAACACCCAATTTATTAGAATCATCAAAATATTTTACATAAATTTCGAGTACCAAAACAAAAAATTCGCCCATACGTTAGATTAATTAAACAATGAATTACCTGACATCTACATATTATTTTGATTATGAACATGCTGCTGTTCAAGCGCTTATTGCAGACATTAAAAATATGACTTCTGAGAAGGAAAGAGCCATTACAGCTTATAATTTAATACGGGATGAATGGTGGTATGATCCCTACAGCATAAGCCTCGCGCAGAAAAGTTATAAAGCGAGTACAATTGCAGGTAAACCATCAGGTAATTGTGTTGAAAAATCCATATTATTGATTGCTTGCTTGCGTGGATTAGGTATACCCGCTCGGTTGCATTTGGGCAAAGTCAAAAATCATATCGCTGTTAAACGCCTAACCGAAAAATTTGGCACCAATGAGCTTACACCACACGGTATGGTTAACTTATTCCTACATGATAAATGGCTCAAAGTGTCACCTGCGTTTAATGCATCTCTCTGTAAAAAATTTAAGGTCGAACCTTTAGTTTTTGACGGAGAAAATAGCTCTTTTTTACAGCAATTTAATGAAGAAGGAAGCCAATTTATGGAGTATATTGAGGATTATGGACATTTCGAAGACGTGCCACTGGCTTTTATGGAATCCAATATAAAATCACACTACCCCCATATATTTGATACCGGTCAGGACATCACAGAATTTAAACTATAAGCATGAACTCGGTTAAAACCTATCAAAAATTTAATGTTAACTAATGAATACAGTAATTCACAAAGCAGAAACCAGAGGGCATGCAAACTACGGTTGGTTAGATACCCACCATACTTTTA
>JAUIJW010000119.1 GCA_030431085.1 Bacteroidia bacterium | reverse complement strand
TAAGAACACCTACCATTATTTTTTATGAAAAGCATGAAGAATTAGGCCGATACATAGAAAAACCTATAGCATCATTAGAAAAAGATATGCTTAAAATTGTAAGCCACAAACCTTACAAATCTGCTTATTAACCTTAATGGCAATTAATTAGAATAAACCATAGTTTTTTCTAAAACTCTCTTCTTTTTATACTTCCTGCCGTACCACATTAAAATACCGGTAACGGGTAAACTAGCTGTAAGTAAACTGGCTAAAAAGGCAATAATTTTCCCAGCAATTCCACCAATCGCTCCAATATGAATGTCATAATTCATTCGCAAAATTTTATCAGCTAACTTAGCGTCTTTGTATTTTCCGTATATCGCAGTTGTTTCTAATTCTTCGAGGGTATGCTGGTCGAAAAAACGATAATCCGAATCATAGTATAAACCCTTACTGTTAGAAACCTCAACATAAATGCTCTCTTCTTCAGTTTCTGGGTAATGCAATTCAAAAGATTCGGCCTCTGGCGATTCTTCTAGTAATTTGACAATTAAATGGTCCATGGGTACCACTGCCGCATCATTTTCTAATGGAACACTTTTGTTTTCTGGAATAATAAATGCTGGTACTTTATCTCCACCAGTAGATTTATAAACCACATATTTTAGCCAATTATAAGAAATAACAGAACCGGTAAATGCTAGAATAAATGCCAAAGAAC
The DNA here is from genome assembly GCA_030431085.1 of Bacteroidia bacterium. Classification (GTDB taxonomy): domain Bacteria; phylum Bacteroidota; class Bacteroidia; order Flavobacteriales; family Flavobacteriaceae; genus Lutimonas. Next base: position 6,578 of record JAUIJW010000119.1, on the reverse strand, counting down.
ATATATAAATACCAATAACCGTATGTAAATCGAAATTTTTGCGTTTCCAACGTGTGGTTTTCTTCCAATCGAAAGTTAAGCGTTGTTTTAAATTCTTACGTTTTTTAGGAATCCATAAAATAATTCCAGATATAATGATTAATAGAAATATTAATATCGCAGCACCTACTACTTGTTCGCCAATTTCTTTGGGCAGCCACAGGCGCATATGCCCTTTTAATATAAACGCAAAAAAACCAGAAAGATGGTTATCTACTTGAATAACGTCACCAGAATACGGATTTAAAAAAACACTTTGATAAAACTCTGGTTTTGCATCATAAAAAATCACTTCAATGGCATCGTCTGCTTTTTTAAACAAAGTACCATGTACCGTATTATTTGGGAAAATTTCCTCGGCAATATCTTTGGCCTGTGTAGGTGTTAATATGGGTCTGTTTTGAGGTTCTACCTTTTTATAGTCGTCATATAGGCTTTCAATTTCTTCTCTAAATGCCCAACAACATCCAGTAATTGCCACAATAAAAACCACAACACCCGAAAACAAGCCAAGTATTTTATGCAATTGAAATATGATCTTTTTTACTTTCATTTTATCATAATTAAAAGAGCAACTCTCTTAAAAGTTGCTCTACTCGGTTTGGTTATATTAGTTAAATTTATATGAAAAATTTGCCAATATAGCTCTTGGTTGTTGTGGGTTTATGGTTGTCCACCCCTTATAATACTCCTTATCAAAGGCATTATTAAGCTTTAATCCTATACGATATTTATTAGCTTGATAATAAACCGCAGCATTAAAAATAGTGTAACTTGGTAAGATAAACTCACCCGTTGATGCGTAGTTAATCGCAAAACTTTCGCTAGCACCGTTAAATCCAACGCCAAAACCAAGGCCATCTAATTTACCTTCTTGTAATTCGTAATTTGCCCAAAAATTATATAATGATTCAGGGCCAGCTTCAAGAGGTCTTTTATTAAGTATTTCTAAATTATCTGTTTCTGTGGTTTCACTGTCATTAAAACTATATCCTGCTCTAATGTTTAAGCCATTAATTGGATTGGCATTAACTTCCATTTCAAAACCTTTACTTACCACTTCACCACCTTGAATTTTATTAAAGGGCGATGATGGATCTGTCATCACACGATCGGTTACTTTAATATCGTAGTAACTCACAGTTGCATTAAGTCTATTATTGAAGAGATTGGTTTTTACCCCAAATTCTAATTGATTTGCTTGCTCAGGATCAAAGGTTTTTAGGGTTTGCGGACCATCATTGAGGTCTCCAACCATTTGTGGTGCTACGTTAGTAAACCCATTTTGGTAGTTGGCAAAAACTGATAAGTTATCTTTAATAGGTTGAAACAATAATCCCAATTTTGGAGATAGTGTAGTTTGATCATAATTATCATCTTCGGTAGATACATCTCCTTCATTATTAAAATGATCTAAACGTAAACCTACCATTGCAGAAAGGTATTCTGTAATATTTAAAACATCAGAAGCATACAAACTATAAATCTCATACTTAGACTTTATATTACTCACTCCTTGCGAAGCCAGCGCTGCGTCTACACCAGAGGTAGAAAGTGGATAAGTATCGGTTTCTACAGTAGGTGTAAATGGGTTGTCACCATTTGAACCTCCATCTGGAGTAACATTGCCATAAAAAGCGTATCCTGTACTGTTATTGGTTTGGGTTTCATTAAAATAATCAACACCTATTACCACTCTATTTCGCAATGACGCTATTTTGAAATCACCAATAAAATTTTGTTGGATATCTGAGGTTTTTGTATTTGCATTTTGCTTATTGATAAATCTAGTAAAAGTATTGTTACCCAAAATACCATAGTCATACAAGTAGGAATAGTATCCTTTCGTTGAAGTAGAACTTCTTGAGAGTAGAGTTTGCGACTGCCATTTATCTGATAATTTATAATCCATCTCAACCCTATAGTTTTGTGTAGGATTCTCTAAAGTTAAATCATTACTTGTAAACGACAACTTATTATTATAACCTAATTCGTCTAAATTTTTAGCATCAGAAGGTGCACTTCGGTTCAAGAACAAGAAGGTAGGATTGGTTTGTTCTGCTTGCGTGATTTCGCCATAGAACGAAAATGATAATCTATTATTTACTTTATAAGATAATGAAGGAGCCACAAAAAATGATTTTCTAAAACCTGCATCTTGGAAACTCTGTTCAGCAGTATAGGCTGTATTAAACCTAAAATACAAATTATCTTTTTTACTTAAAGCGGTATTAAAATCTCCAACTATTTGATTTAAGCCATAGCTTCCTGCAGTATACGACAACTCTCCTCCCGTACCAACATACGGTTTTTTAGTAACCACATTAATAAGTCCACCATAAGAGCTTACTGCATTACCAAATAAGGTGGCCGAGGGCCCTTTTAAAACCTCAATTCGTTCAATATTCGCAGGGTTTATGGTTCCGTTAGTTAATCCTGGTAAACCATTAACCAATTGTGGTTGTACCGAGAAACCTCTAAGAGAATAATACCCTGCTCCATCTCCACCACGACCTGTTGACGCCCATAGTTGTTCTACTCCTGTAGCATTTTTTAAAGCATCATCAAAACTTGTAACCACTTGGGATTGCAAAAGTTCATTGGTTATTGTACTGTAAACCTGCGTATTTTCGATATCCTTTAATGGCAATTTTGCTACATAAGCTGTTTTCTTTCTGGAAAATTTATTGGTACGATCACCATTAATCACCACTTCATTTAAAATTTCATTACCTTCATAAAGGGTTATCAAATCTAAATCTAAATGTTGCCCTCCTATAATTGAAATTGTAATTTCTTTGGATTTATAACCCACATAAGAAATGGATAGTTTAAATTCTCCAGCCTCGATATTTCGAATTTCGAAAACGCCATCTTCATTAGTTTGAACACCTTTGGCGGTATTCAACAAATGCACATTTACACCTAAAAGTGGTGACTGATTTATATCTATTATTGTTCCACTTACAGAACCACCTTGAGCAAAACCCCACTGTGTTAACAAAAACAAAGTTAAAGGGAATAGTAATTTTTTCATTATTTTTATTTAGAATTATTTTAAATTACAATACTGATGCAAAAATATCAACTTAGTTTGATTTGACAAAGTTATTTTTAATAATTCTAAATAAAATTAGTGAGGTTGTATTTCTCTGTAAAGATGATAGCCTTCCTTGGTCATGCCATTCTTAATGAGTCCGCTAAAACTGATATTCTTTTTCATCCTCAATTCACCAAAATTATTCTCCTTATCAATTAAGTTGTAAGACTTATAAAATTTGTTAGCTTTGTGATTATGATGAAAAAACCATTACCCAAAAACTCGTTAATTATAGCTGTCGACTTTGATGGAACCATCGTAGAAGATCGTTACCCAGGTATTGGTTCGCCTAAAATATTTGCTTTCGAAACTTTAAAAGAGCTACAAGACAAAGGACATCGTTTAATTCTTTGGACCTATAGACATGGTAGTAAATTAGATGAAGCCGTAGCATTTTGCAAAAAAAATGGCTTAGAATTCTATGCCATCAATAATAGCTACCCAGAAGAAGTGTTTAATGGCAGCGTAAGTAGAAAAATTAATGCTGATGTTTTTATTGATGATAGAAATGTAGGTGGTTTATTAGGTTGGGGTGAGATTTATCAACAACTACTTAAAACACAAAAACCAGAGAATCAAAAACAAAAAAAAGGATTATTTGGTTTTCTAAAAAAAGGTGATTAACCGCCTTATACCTTATCCTTTTAGTTTAATTTTTACCGTTTTTACTTTTAATTTTTATGGTATCTTTGTGCCTTAAAATTTATTGCCATGATACAGATAAAAACGGCAGAAGAAATTGAGTTAATGCGTGAAAGCGCTTTAATTGTTTCTAAAACATTAGGAGAAGTGGCTAAGGCCATTAAACCCGGTATTAGCACTTTAGAGTTAGATAAAATTGCAGAAGAACATATTAGAGATCATGGTGCCATACCTGGATTTTTAGGATTATATGATTTTCCTAACACCCTATGTATGAGTCCGAACGAACAAATCGTTCATGGTATTCCTAACAAAGAACCTCTACAAGAAGGAGATATTATTTCTGTAGATTGTGGCGCCCTTAAAAATGGATTTTATGGCGATCACGCTTATACATTCGAAGTAGGCGAAGTGCCCGATGACACCAAAAAGTTATTACAAATTACTAAAGAAAGCCTCTATATTGGCATTAGAGAATTTAGAGCCGGTAATCGTGTAGGTGATGTTGGGTTTGCCATCCAACAGTATACAGAAAAACATGGTTATGGGGTAGTACGAGAACTGGTTGGTCATGGTTTAGGTAGAGAAATGCATGAAGATCCAGAAATGCCGAATTATGGCAGAAGAGGGCGCGGTAAAAAGTTTAAAGAAGGTATGGTAGTGGCTATTGAACCTATGATTAACTTAGGTACTCATCGCATTAACCAGTTAAAAGATGGTTGGACTATTTTAACGGCCGACAGAAAACCCAGTGCACATTTTGAACACGATGTGGCTATTGTTAACGGTAAACCGGAATTATTATCAACATTTCAATACATCTATAACGCTTTAGGAATCACTTCTAATGAAGAAGATGAGTTTAGAGCAAAACCCTTGGTGGCGAGTTAATTTTATGAAGTTATTTAAACTTATCTTAAACACCATACCCAGACCTTATCTCATTAAAATGAGCTATTGGGCAAGACCTATTTTAGCGACTTACCTTAAAGGCACTAAGTATACAGACCCTATTGATGGTAAAAGTTTTAAAAAATTTTTACCCTATGGTTATGGCATACAAAGACCTAATGTACTATCTCCAAGCACCCTATCACTAGAACGTCATCGTTTAATGTGGCTGTATTTACAAAACGAAACCAACTTTTTTACCACCCCACTTAAGGTGCTACATATGGCGCCAGAACAATGCTTTTTAGATCTGTTTAAAAAACAACCTAACCTAGACTATACTACGGCCGATTTGTACTCACCTATTGTAGATGTCAAAGCTGATATTTTAAACTTGCCATTTCAAAACAACGAATTTGATGTGGTGTTTTGCAACCACGTTTTAGAGCATATTGAAGACGATAACAAAGCAATGCACGAATTGTATCGTGTATTAAAATCTGGTGGTTGGGGTATCTTTCAAGTACCTCAAGACATTAATTTAGACCATACCTACGAAGATTTTAGCATTACCTCTCCAGAAGAAAGAGCACAACATTTTGGACAATATGACCATGTTAGAGTCTATGGTAAAGATTATTTTAACCGACTAAGACACGTAGGTTTTCAAGTTAAAGAAGTTGATTTTTCTACAAAACTAAGTGACGATATGATTGACAAATATCGCCTTGCCAAAGGTGAAATTTTACCGGTGTGTTTTAAGTAAAAATTAATCTATAGTACCTTCATTACGCCAAATTACAGGATAAATGACAAATTGCTCTTTTGAAATTACCTCTATTAAATACGTTTGAAAAACACCATTCTTATTTTTAATCCATGGGTATCTTCCAAACCTATTCTTGTAATATTGTCTTTCTTTTCTATCTATTTTTTTTAAATTTAAAGTTTTATATGCTTTTAAATAAACCATATCTAAAGTATCTGGTTTGTTCTCTTTGTCATAGAACAATAGCATACTTCTATTATCTTCATCTTTAAGGTTAAACGCTATTCCTTGTTTTGCATGATCAATATACTTTCCATTTTTTATTTCTCCTCCCAAGCTATAGCTAGTATTCTTTTTTTTTGATCCAGATTTTAGATCATACTTTACATAAATTGTATCTTTTGGGTATATAGTCTTTTGCCCTAATGCCATAAACGGCATTAAAATAATTAATAATCGTAATGTTTTAATGGCATCCATTAGGGTAGGTGTTTTTTATATGGGTCAATGTATCCTCTACAGTATCTTTATTAGTATAATTTTGCCATGCTACAATATTGGCCTCATTTAACCCTAACCAAGATAAAGCTTCTTTTTGAGCTTCTGTTAAGGTGGGGTCATAATCTGTTAGTGCCTGTTTCACTACATCTCTATAGTGTTCTGCCATTTGTTGGTACATATTAATTTCATCATTTAATTAATCTATAGCCCCCTCGCTACGCCAAATAACAGGGTAAATGACAAATTGCTCTTTTGAAATCTCCTCTATTAAGTATGTAACAAATGAAGAGTTAAAATAACTGTTATATGGTTTATATTTAGATTTCTTAAATTTTCTATCAATCCATTCATTATGCTTTTTTCTAATTTCCCTTAAATTTAAAGTTTTATATGCTTTTAAATAAACCATATCTAAAGTATCTGGTTTGTTCTCTTTATCATAGAACAATAGCATACTTCTATTATCTTCATCTTTAAGGTTAAACGCTATTCCTTGTTTTGCATGATCAATATACTTTCCATTTTTTATTTCTCCTCCCAAACTATAGCTAGTATTCTTTTTTTTTGATCCAGCTTTTAGATCATACTTTACATAAATTGTATCTTTTGGGTATATAGTCTTTTGCCCTAATGCCA
>JAUIJW010000118.1 GCA_030431085.1 Bacteroidia bacterium | reverse complement strand
GCATCTGTTCTTAAATCTCCAATTGGCAATTGAGATCCTGTAAAAATGACAGGTTTACTTAAATTTTCGAACATGAAACTAATGGCCGAGGAGGTATACGACATTGTATCGGTACCTGTTAATACCACAAAACCATCGGTATCGTTATAATTCTCTTGAATAACTTCTGCCAGTTGCACCCAATATTTTGGACACATGTTAGATGAATCTATTACATTTTCAAATGAATATGTTTCAATATGGCAATCTAACAACTGCAATTCTGGGATGTTTCTTTTGATCTGATTAAAATCGAATGCCTTTAAAGCATTACTTTTATAATCTTTAACCATACCAATGGTACCTCCAGTATAAATCAGTAAAATATTCGGTATCTTTGTCATGCCAAATACATTTGCACAATTATTGCTGTAAAAGTATTAATTAATAAAACAAAAACTATGTCAGGATCATTTTTACTTGTCGCCATTATTGGTATTTTAGGAATGTATGTACAATATCAATTAAAAAATAAGTTCAAAAAATACTCAAAACTTCATCTTCAGAATGGATTAAGTGGTAAGGAAATTGCCGAAAAAATGCTTAAAGATAATGGTATTTACGATGTAAAAGTCATTTCAACTCCTGGACAATTAACAGACCATTACAACCCCACTAATAAAACAGTTAACCTAAGTGAATCTGTTTATTTACAAAGAAATGCTGCCGCGGCAGCGGTTGCCGCTCATGAATGTGGACATGCTGTACAACATGCTAAAGCGTATCCTTGGCTTCAGTTAAGATCAAAGTTAGTACCAGCAGTGGGTATATCATCAAAGTTGGCATCTTTTATATTAATTGCTGGTATATTTACAGTAGAGGCCTTTCCTCAATTACTCCTAGCTGGTATTATTTTATTTGCTGCTACTGTAGTCTTTAGTATTATCACGCTACCTGTTGAATATGACGCCAGTAATAGAGCTTTAGCTTGGTTAGAAAATAAACAAATGCTTACACCAGATGAGCAATCGGGTGCAAAAGATGCTTTAAAATGGGCTGCAAGAACTTACCTAGTAGCTGCATTAAGCTCTATTGCCACATTATTATACTATCTAAATATTTATAATAGTAGAAGCTAAATTTTAATTTGTCGGTCTATTTGTTGCTCTAGCGAAATAAATGTTTCTGTTCTCGCTACGCCTTTGATATGCTGGATTTGATGGTTAAGTACTTGCATGAGATGCTCATTGTCTTTACATTGAATTTTAACAAAAATGGCATAGTTTCCCGTAGTATAATGACTTTCTATAACCTCATCAATATCTTTTAATCGCTTAATGGCTTCTTTGTATTTACTTGAACTATCTAAAAAAATACCTACAAAAGCCATTGTTTTATAGCCCAATACTTTAGGGTTAATCATAAACTTTGAACCTACAATTAAGCCAGAGGCTTCAAGCTTTCTTAATCTTTGATGAATAGCAGCACCTGAAATGCCTATTTCTCTTGATATACTTAAAATTGGTGTACGAGCATCTTTCATTAAATGGTTTAGAATAATTTTATCAATTCCATCTAACTTAAGCTGGTTTTCCTGCATAACTTTCTATTTGAGAAGTGAATATAAAAAATAAAAGGATATACCATAGCATATCCTCTTATATTCTATAACGATTTCAACTAAAGGCTTATACTGGCTTTAGTTCAAAATCTTCCATAAATTTAGTTGTATAATTTCCGGCAATATAATTCGGATCATCCATCAATTGTCTATGAAAAGGTATCGTAGTTTTTATTCCTTCTATCACAAACTCATCTAATGCTCTTCGCATTTTATTGATAGCCTCTTCTCTTGATTGTGCAGTAACAATCAATTTTGCAATCATAGAATCATAGTTCGGAGGTATTGAATAACCTGCATAAACATGCGTATCTAATCTAATACCATGGCCTCCAGGCGCATGAAATATAGTAATTTTTCCTGGTGATGGTCTAAAGTCGTTGGCAGGGTCTTCAGCATTTATCCTACATTCTATAGAATGCTGTGTAGGATAATAATTTATACCTATTATTGGTACGCCAGCAGCCACTTTGATTTGTTCTCTAATCAAATCGAAATTGGCAATAACCTGCTCTGTAATAGGATGTTCTACTTGAATACGTGTATTCATTTCCATAAAGTAGAAATTCCTGTGTTTATCTACCAAGAATTCAACTGTACCTGCACCCTCATACTTTATGAATTCTGCAGCCTTAACCGCTGCATCTCCCATTTGTTCACGCAACTCTTGCGTCATGAATGGCGACGGTGTTTCTTCAGTTAATTTTTGATGACGACGCTGAACTGAACAATCTCTTTCTGATAAGTGACAAGCTCTTCCTTTAGAATCACCTACCACTTGTATTTCGATATGTCTTGGTTCTTCTATCAATTTCTCCATGTACATCCCATCATTACCAAATGCAGCTTTAGCCTCCTGTCTTGCAGAATCCCAAGCATCTTGTAAATCTTCGGCATCCCATACTGCGCGCATTCCTTTTCCTCCTCCACCAGCGGTGGCTTTCAACATCACTGGGTAGCCAAATTTTTTGGCTGTTTTAGCAGCTTCATCATAATCTTTAAGAATCCCATCAGAACCTGGAATAGTAGGTACTCCAGCCTTCTTCATCGTTTCTCTTGCCGAGGCCTTATCCCCCATTAAATTTATCATTTCTGCGGTAGCTCCAATAAATTTAATATTATGCTCTTCACAAATTTTAGAAAATCTTGCGTTCTCTGCCAAAAACCCATAACCTGGATGAATGGCATCTGCATTTGTAATTTCTGCAGCCGCAATTATATTTGGTATTTTTAAATAGGATTCACTACTCGGCGCAGGGCCAATACAAACGGCTTCATCTGCAAACCTAACATGCAAACTCTCTTCATCTGCTTTAGAATAAACTGCTACAGATTTAATACCCATTTCACGACATGTTCTAATCACACGTAATGCTATTTCACCTCTATTAGCAATTAATATTTTTTTAAACATCCTGATCTAATTTTAAGTTACTTCGTTAATCTCAATAATTGAGATTTTACGATTATTTATGATGGATCGATTAAAAATAATGGTTGGTCGAATTCAACAGGAGAAGAGTCGTCTACCAAAACTTTAACTATTTTTCCAGACACTTCAGATTCAACTTCATTAAACAGTTTCATGGCTTCAATTATACACACTGTATCACCAGCGCTAATGGTATCACCCACATTGGCAAATACTGGTTTATCTGGTGATGGTTTTCTATAAAAAGTACCTATAATTGGCGATTTAATTGTAACGTATTTAGAATCTTCTTCTTTAGATTCATCCTTTGCAGCAGCTGGTGCTGTTGGTTGAGCAGCCGGTGCAGGAGTTACCGCTTGTAGCATTGGATTTTCTGCTGCTAAAGGCTGTTGTATTATTGTTGTTTCAGATTTTCCGGAACCTGTTTTAATGGTGATTTTTACATCCTCCATTTCCAATTTTACTTCATTTGCGCCAGACTTTGCCACAAATTTAATAAGGCTTTGTATTTCTTTTAAATCCATTATAACTTTAATTTGAGTATTTTTTTAATTATATGCCCATGTTAAATAAAGAGCTCCCCATGAAAACCCTCCTCCAAAAGCAGCAAATATTATTTTGTCGCCTTTTTTCAATTGATTTTCATAATCGGCTAATAACAATGGTAAAGTTGCAGAAGTGGTGTTGCCATAATTCTGAATATTCATCATGACTTTATCTTCTGCTAAATCTAATCTATTGGCCGTAGCCTCAATAATTCTTTTATTAGCTTGATGTGCCGCTAACCATTGAATGTCTTCTTTTTTTAATTGATTCTTTTCTAATACCTTTAAACAAACATCAGCCATATTAAAGACAGCATTTTTAAATACAGTTCTACCATCTTGTCTTACAAAGTGTAAATCATTATCGAGAGTTTCTTGAGTTGTTGGTCGTATTGACCCTCCAGCTGCTACATTTAAAAATTCTCTTCCGGCACCATCAGTTCTAAGGTATTCATCAACCACGCCCAAACCATCAAAATTTGGTTCAAACAATGCTGCTCCCGCACCATCACCAAATATAATACATGTTGTTCTGTCTTTATAATCAATCATTGAAGAATTCATATCAGAACCAATGACCAATACCTTCTTGTACTTTCGAGATTCTATGTATCTCGCGGCAACAGACATTCCGTAAAGAAAGCTTGAACAAGCTGATTCTAAATCAAACGAAAAAGCATTTGTGGCTCCAATTTCTGAGGCAACAAATGCTCCTGTTGATGCTGCTTGCATATCTGGTGTAGCCGTAGCTAATATAAGCAAGTCTATTTCTTTTGGGTCTAGATTTTTTTTGGCAATAAGGTCTTTGGCAGCTTCTATGGCTAAGAATGAAGTTCCTTTATTTTCACCTTTCAAGATTCTTCTTTCTTTAATACCAGTACGTGTAGTTATCCATTCGTCGTTGGTCTCCACCATGGTTTCCAATTCTTTGTTTGAAAGAATATAATCTGGAACATATTTTCCAACGGCGGTTATAGCTGCAGTTATTTTCGTCATAATAATATGGTTACTTTTACAAAATAAAAACCAAGATAATTTTTATTTTCTGTTTAAAGCAGTGTTCAAAAGTAATAAATAAAATCTTGGCAATTATTTAAAAAAGCGTATTTTTTAGAAGTTTTAATTGAAAAAATACAAAAAAACCCTCAAAAATGAGGGTTTTTACACTTTCATAATTAAAGTGCTTATGCTAAATTCTCTGTAGAGTCTATTAATACCTGACCTCTATAATATAGTTTTCCTTCGTGCCAGTGCGCTCTGTGATACAGATGTGCTTCGCCGGTTGTTGGATCTTTTGCAATTTGAGGAACAGTTGCTTTGTAATGTGTTCTTCTTTTATCTCTTCTTTGTTTCGACGTTTTTCTTTTAGGATGTGCCATCTCTAATTATTTTTATTATCCGTTAATAATTTTTTTAACTCGTCCCACCGGGGATCGGTTTTATTTATATCTTTTTTCTCTTTAGGTTCTAATTCTTTTAACCTATCTAGAATTTCTGAATCTAGTGTACCATCTTTAATGCCTGGATGCACTCTTTTATTCGGCACAGCCAATACAATAAGTTCATAAATATATTGAGCTACATTTAATTGATGCTCGCCATGAGGCAATATTAAAATTTCTTCATTGTCATCATTAAACTCTTCACCAAATTTTACAACTAAATCTAATTCACCTTTTATTGGTTGATCATATGGTTCATTAGATACATCGCAAGTAACTTTCACCATACCTTTACCAGTAAACTGCAGTTCTAAAAGATTAGATTTTTTTACAAAATCTAGTGCTATTACAACATCAACCGATAAAAATTCATTATAGTTAAAATACTCAAAGAACTCATTTTCAATTTTATATTCAAAGCGATGTCTTCCTTGTTTCAATCCAAAAAAGGAAATATCATATTCCTTTAATCTTTCCATCTAAACATAAATTTGAGCGCGCAAAGGTAGTAATTAATAACTAATTAAAAAATAGTTTTTATTTTTTTTACGATTTATTTACCCTTAGTAACCAGTAATTTATTTTCTGATAACTCTAAAAACAATTGTCTTTTTTTATAGATGTCTATAGCGCTAAAATAGGCCTCCATAAATGAGTTTGAATTGGCCTGACCTTTTCCTGCAATTTCATATGCGGTACCGTGATCTGGTGAGGTTCTAATTTTGCTCAATCCAGCCGTATAATTTACTCCTTCACCAAAAGCTAAAGTCTTAAACGGCGCCAATCCTTGGTCGTGATACATGGCTAAAACACCATCGAACTTCTTATAAGAACCATTCCCAAAAAAACTATCAGCAGCAAATGGCCCATAGACCAATTTACCTGAATCTTGAATTTTTTGTATCGTTGGACTAACTATTTTATCATCCTCATCACCTATTACACCGTGATCTCCGCAGTGAGGGTTAATACCCAAGACCGCAATTTTTGGCTTACTGATTTGAAAATCTTGAATCAATGATTTATGCATAATTTCAACTTTCTTCTCAAGAAGATCTGAGGTAATCATCGTTGAAACCTGAGCAATGGGGATATGACCAGTAATAAGACCAATTTTTAACTCTTTTGTCATTAAAATCATCAAACTCTCACCATTCAATCTATTTTCTAAATATTCTGTATGACCCTGAAAATTAAACTGATCTGACTGAATATTATTCTTATTAATTGGTGCTGTCACCAAAACATCAACCTCATTATTAATTAAAGCTTGTGTTGCTTTTTCAAGAGACAAATAGGCATGGTCGCCACCGGCTTTTGTTTCTTGACCCAAATTGATCACAACCTCGCTCTTATCAATATTTAACACATTAAGTTTATTAGGCACCGCCTTTTTTATATGATCAATACCTTGAACTACGGTTGATAGTTTTAATGTTTTTCTATGAAAACTAACCACTTTATTCGATGAAAATACAATAGGTGTACCAAAATCTAGCATTCGTGAATCAGCAAATGTTTTTAAAATAACCTCTAATCCAATACCATTCACATCTCCTACAGAAATACCAATTCTTATTTTATCCTTTTTTTTCATGAGGCATTTAATTTATGTTTAATTTTGGCTTAATCTTTTGATCAAGACAAATGTATTACATAATTCTATTTAGTAACCATTGTTATTGACAAAATTAACTAATAAAAACAATTTATGTTTACAGGAATTATAGAAGAAATAGGTTTGGTAACAAATATTGTTTCTGATAAGAGCAACCTTCATATCACCATTAAAAGTACATTATCAAACGAATTAAAAATTGACCAGAGTGTTGCTCATAATGGTGTTTGCCTAACTGTGGTTGAATTAAATAACCAAGAGTATACTGTTACCGCCATTAAAGAAACGTTAGAAAAAACTAATTTGTCTTCTATAAAAGTTAATAGTTTAGTGAACCTCGAAAGAGCCATGAAATTAGGCGACCGTCTTGATGGCCATATTGTCCAGGGGCATGTTGATCAAATAGGTGTTTGCAAAAACATACAGAAAACCCAAGGTAGTTGGTTATTTACTTTTCATTATAACAATACTACTGGAAATGTGACCATAGAAAAGGGATCTATCACAATTAATGGTGTAAGCCTTACGGTAGTGGATTCTGAAAAGGATATGTTCTCCGTTGCTATCATTCCTTACACACACGAGCACACCACTTTTAAAAACCTAAAGCCTGGTGATACCGTAAATCTCGAATTTGATATAATTGGAAAGT
>JAUIJW010000117.1 GCA_030431085.1 Bacteroidia bacterium | reverse complement strand
AAGCTAAAGAAGCTGATATTACTGCGGTTATTGCTATGGACCAAGCAGTTATTGCTATGGCTCGTCAAGCGGATATGGAGGTTCATATTTCTACGCAAATCAATATTACAAATATTGAAACCTTAAAGTTTTACGCCATGTTTGCAGATACGGTGGTGTTGAGTAGAGAGTTGAGTTTACGTCAGATTAAAAAAATTACCGAGCAAATAGAAAAAGATCAAATTAAGGGGCCATCAGGCAGGCTGGTAGAGATTGAAATTTTTGGTCATGGTGCCTTATGTATGGCGGTATCTGGAAAGTGTTATTTAAGTTTACATTCTCATAACTCATCTGCCAATCGCGGAGCGTGCAAGCAAAATTGCAGAAAGAAATATACTGTAATTGATCAAGAATCTGGCTTTGAGATGGAAATTGATAATGAGTACATCATGTCTCCTAAAGATTTATGTACCATAGATATTTTAGATCAAGTGGCCGATGCTCAGATTAAAGTGCTAAAGATTGAAGGTAGAGGTAGGGCACCAGAATATGTAGCCCGAGTGATTAAGGCCTATAGAGATGCTTTAGATAGTATAGAAAATGATACCTATGACAAAGACAAAGTGATAGGATGGATGCAGGAGCTAGATAAGGTTTATAATCGTGGATTTTGGAATGGATATTATTTAGGTCAGAAACTCGGTGAATGGAGTAAAGGGCCGGGATCTCAAGCGTCTCAAAAAAAGGTTTATATTGGTAAGGGTAAACATTATTTCCCAAAATCTAATATTGGTGAATTTAAATTAGAAGCGTTTGATTTAAAATTAGGCGACACCATCCTTATTACTGGGCCAACTACTGGTGCTAAAGAGATGGAAGTTAAGGAAATGTTTGTTAATGATCAGCAAGGTGATTATGCTAAGCGTGGTGATGAAATCACAATACCTCTAGAGTTTAGAATAAGACCTAGTGATAAACTTTATAAAATTGTGGTAGAAGATAAAAAAGAAGAGGTGGTGCTTTAGGCTAGTCATGTAGCGTAAATGAAATCCATGCAAATATGGCAATGGCAGCGATAATGCCTAAGGCAACTATCCATACTTTTTTATAATAAAATTGGTGTAAATTAATGTCTTTACGATAACTCCAAACCATGGCTACTGCAAAACAAATTGCGAAAATAGCTGCAAAAATCAACTGCCCTTTACTAAACATTATTGGTTGTTTTAAAGGTGCAAAAGTAATAGATTTAAGGAATAAATTTTAGTTAATTACAAGGTTTTTAAATATTCAATTAAGGCCTCTCTTTCTTCTGAAGTTAATTGATCGCCAAAGGTATGGCCTTGATTGCCGTATCCTTCAATAGTAGTGTCATAAGTATGATTATTAACCTTGGCATTTTCTATGGTGTACCGCCAGCCAACTTTTTCGGTATCATAATCGCTGTCATCAAAGGTTCTACTCCAATATTTAGGCCGATTGTTGCTATTTAACACATCTTTTATGGTGGGTACAGAACCATTATGAAAATAAGGTGCAGTGGCCCATATTCCGTCAAGTGGAGGTGCTATATAGCCACCTTCTGCTATAACTTCAAGCGCATTTTGACCGTCGCCAAACCAACCATTGTTAAACCAATCTTTAAAATAGGTTGCTTCGGGAGTATTGTCTGTATAAAAGTTAGAAAGGGCGGGATCTGTGCCAATAGTTGATAAAGCAATAAGCTTATTAGGATAGGTTGAATTGTTGCCATAGGTTCCGTGACATCCTTTACAATGATTCATAAAGATGCCTTCACCTTGATTGGCTAAAGATTGATTGATGTTGAAAGGATATTTTGGAGCTTCTATAGTTTTAATATAAGCTAAAATATCACTGAATTTTTCATCAACTTCCTCAGCTTTATCCGCGTTTTTTATAGTGGCCAAAACCATGGTAATCATTGCTCTTGCATAATCTTTGCGACTAATACCATGAAAAAACAAAGCATTTTTCTTTTTTAATAGCCACCAAGCCGGCACATCAGATGGTATCACTTCATCGGGTATGCTAATAGCGGGTTGATCTAATTGTTCAAGAGTATTTTTATCGCGATAAGCAGTTAACACAAAGGTAGTTTTATCGGCAGGATTTACTCCTCTGGTTTGAGTTAAGGTGGCTGGGCCTAGTATTTCTAAATTTTTTTTAAATGGTTCAAAGGCCTCCCACTCTTTACTATCGGTACCATAAAGTAGGGCAATAGCTGTACTGGCCAATTGAACTTGATTGGCACGGTTTATAGTAAAATCAAAATTGGCATTTCCCAAACCAATTTTAAACTCTCCATTGATCGATGACGAATGGCATTGTAGGCAATTCATGGCCACTACTCTCGCACCATTATCTGCAGTAATCGCATTATAGTCATGAGGTATGATGCTATTGTCTCCCTCTCTATTTAAAATATTGTTTTGATCTTCTCCGTTACCTAAAATAAAGGCATCATAAGGAATACCGGTATTCATATAATCACCATAAATTAAATATTCATAACCTTTTTCAGCATCTCCTGTTCTTTGCGGGTAAGAGGGTAGCTCTATGTAATTAGGTTCTGGTGTTGGGTCGGTTGGCGGATTAGAACCTCCTGGTTGAGGTGAATCAGGTTCGTTCAATTCGCTAGAACATGAGCCAAGTAGTATGCAGATTATGAATAGTATAAGGGGATTAATTTTCATAACAAGATAAGTCTGTTGATTTTAAATCAAAGATACAATTTTTATATAGAGTGTGATTTTGGGAGTATAGCGCAATTACCTGTAAAATGTTTATAACTAAATCTCTAATTTATTTAGCCGATTCGATGAAAAATTTATTTTTGAGAAATTTCAATTTTTAAAAGATGCAAGATAAGATAAAGGCAGTTAAAGATTTTCACGAAGCATTTGGTTTGGGTGTAAGAAACTCACCAAAGGCAGATTTGCCAAAACAGGTTTTAGAACTACGATATGATTTAATGGCAGAAGAAAATGACGAGTATTATGAAGCAGCTAAAAATGGCGACCTAGTTGAAGTCGCAGATGCCTTAGGCGATATGCTTTATATTTTATGTGGCACCATATTAGAGCATGGTATGCAGCATAAAATTGAAGAAGTATTTAATGAAATACAACGAAGTAATATGAGTAAACTAGGTGCAGATGGTAAACCAATTTATAGAGAAGATGGCAAGGTAATGAAAGGACCACATTATTTTAAACCAAACATTTTAGAAATTTTAGATAAATAAAAAAATACCCCAAATGTGAAATACACTTTTGGGGTACTTAATGAGGTTTATTTAACTTCAAATCGCCAGCCAAATTTGTCGCTAGCTCGATTATATTGAATGTCTGTGATTTTCTTTTTCAACAGCGGTGCATATCGATCTTCTATCTCTGGAATATCATAATCAGTACCATCAAAACCAAATCCAGCAATAGGAGAAATAACTGCTGCTGTACCGGCGCCAAACATTTCCTTAAGTGATCCGTTTTTAGCAGACTCTACCAATTCTTTAACAGAGATTTTTCTAACTTCTACATTAATACCAGAATCTTCGGCAATAGCAATAATACTTTTTCTTGTAATACCGTCCAAAATACGATCGCTTGTTGGTGCGGTAATTAAAGTATCATTGATACGGATAAAAATATTCATGGCTCCTGCTTCTTCTATAAACTCATGTGTTGTGTCATCCGTCCAAATGACTTGCTGGTAACCTTTATCAATAGCCAACTGAGTAGGATAGAACTGACCAGCATAATTACCACCAGCTTTAGCATAACCTACACCACCATTGGCAGATCTAGAATAGGTTTGCTCAATCAATACTTTTACTTTGCCACCAAAATAAGCGCCAGAAGGTGAGCATGCAATTACAAATTTATAATTACTTGATGGTGAAGCATGAAAGCCAACACCTGTGGCGAATACAAATGGACGAATATATAATGAACTACCTTCTGTGGTTGGAATCCAATCTTTATCTACTTGTAATAGCGTTTTTAAACCTTCCATAAAATAATTTTCAGGAAACTCAGGAATTGCCAATCTCTTAGCAGAAATATTGATTCTATTATAATTATCTAATGGGCGAAATAACCAAACCTTTTCGTCTTGATCTTTATAAGCTTTCATTCCTTCAAATACAGACTGGCCGTAGTGAAATATTTTAGCAGCCGGATCAAGGCTAATATTTTGATATGGAACTACCGTGGGTTGTTGCCATGCGCCATCAATATAATCGCAAACAAGCATATGGTCTGTGCAAATTTGACCAAATGGTAAATTGTTAAAATCAATGCTATTAATTTTAGATTGTTGCGTTTTTTCAACTTTAATGGTTAGTGTCTCTGCCATAATACTCAACTTAAATTTAGAGCAAAAATAAGTATTATGTGGCAGTTGTAAATAGGTTTATTGATGATTTTTCAAAGAATTAACATTTCGTAACTTTGTTTTGAGAAAAATACAATGAAAAGAGAAATTATTAAGACAGCCGATGGTTCAACAACCATATACTTACCCCAATGGCAAGAAAATTACCATTCGAAACATGGTGCTATTCAAGAGGCCTATCATGTATTTGTTAAACATGGTTTACATCTTTTTAGAACTAAGCCTCATCTTAATATCTTAGAAATAGGCTTTGGTACAGGTTTAAATTGTTTGATTACCTATGCAGAAAATTTAAGTTTAACACAGAAAATAACATATCATGGCATTGAGGCCTACCCTGTTTTAGAAGCAGAAGTTGGTAAGATGAATTATACAGATTTGATTGACATCCCTTTTGGGGAAATAGTGTTTAAAGAGTTACACGATTCTCCTTGGGAGGTAGACTATCAGTTGTCTAAGAATGAAAATTTTATATTAAAAAAAAGGCAATTATTCTTCAATCAAGTAAATGATTTAAATACATTTGACTTGATTTATTTTGATGCCTTTGGTTTTAGGGTACAGCCTGAACTTTGGACTACAAGTATTTTTAAAAGTATGTATGATGCCTTACGTAAAAATGGTGTTTTGGTTACGTATTCAGCGAAAGGTAGTGTAAGAAGAGCTATGATTGAAGTGGGATTTAATGTAGAAAAATTACCCGGCCCACCAGGGAAAAGAGAAATGTTAAGGGCTATAAAAACAATAAATTAAATGAAAGAAGCGAAGTTTGTTAAACGTAAAAAACCAAATTATAAAAGGGCAATAGTCTTAATATTAGTACTTTTAGGGGTACTTTATTTATTTTCTAATTTAGAAAGTATTTTGTCTTTATTTTTAAAGTAATACTACTATTGAAGTTTTATTAATATTAATGAATAACAAATATTATTAAGTGTACTATGCGTAGATTTCATTATGCTTTTAAGGTAAAAAATATAGAAACAACCCGTCAATTCTATATGGAAATCTTAGGTTGTAAGGAAGGTAGATCGACCGAAAATTGGATTGATTTCAATTTTTTTGGAAATCAATTATCGGCTCACCTAAGCCAAGATATGCCAGAATTAGATTATTGCGGGAAGGTTGATGGCATTAGTGTCCCTATACCCCATTTTGGTTGTGTTTTAGAGATGGATGAATTTAATAACTTACAACAAAAATTTGAGGCTGCGAAAGTTAAATTTGTAATTAAGCCTCAAAAGAGATACAGTGGGGAAATTGGTGAACAATTAACAATGTTTGTATTTGATTTTAGTGGCAATCCGTTAGAATTTAAAACTTTCACTAATAAAGATGAAATCTTTTCCTAATACTCAAGAAAGATGGCTTGAGTTATGCCTACTATTATATCTTATAATTAAGAGTTAAGCATTTTCCAGAGCTTGTCTTTAAGCTCAGTTAAACCTGTTTGCGCAAGAGATGAAATAAAGATGTGGTTTAGGTCATTAGGCAGGTCGTTTAAGATTTCTTCCCTAAGTTCATCATCTAACATGTCTGATTTAGATATAGCTAATAATCTATCTTTATCTAATAATTCTGGGTTATGGAGCTCTAATTCTTTTAATAGAATTTGATATTCTTTATAAATATCATCACTATCAGCAGGTATTAAAAACAGTAGAGTTGAATTTCGTTCAATATGCCTTAAGAATCTGTGTCCGAGTCCTTTACCCTCTGAAGCACCTTCTATAATACCGGGGATATCAGCAACAACAAAACTTTTAAAATCGCGATATTCAACAATACCCAAATTTGGTTTAAGTGTGGTAAAAGGATAATCTGCAATTTTTGGTTTTGCAGAGGTAAGCACAGAGAGCAAGGTAGATTTTCCGGCATTAGGAAAGCCTACCAAACCAACATCTGCTAATATTTTTAACTCAAGTTGATACCATCCTTCTACACCTTCTAACCCAGGTTGAGCATAACGAGGTGTTTGATTAGTGGGAGATTTAAAATGCCAGTTACCCTTGCCGCCTTTACCTCCGTGTGCTAGAATAATTTCTTCACCATCATGGGTAAGTTCATACAATTGTTCTTGAGTTTCTCCATCTCTTACAATAGTACCTAAGGGTACGTCAACATAAATGTCTTGACCATCTTTCCCCGTACTTCTGTTTTTGCCTCCGGCTTCACCATGTTCTGCTTTAAAATGGCGCTTAAATTTGAGGTGAAATAATGTCCACATATTTTTATCTGCGCGTAAAATAACATGGCCACCACGACCACCATCACCACCATCCGGACCGCCTTTTGCTACATATTTTTCACGATGTAGGTGGGCAGAACCTTTACCGCCATGGCCAGATGCCGCAAATATTTTGATATAGTCAACAAAATTTCCCTCTGTCATAGTATTAGATTTAAGCCATCTGTATATTACAGTTGATCAAAAACATCACATAATCTTTGAGTAATGTCTTCAATACTTCCAACACCGTTAACACCGTAATATTTATTTTGAGTGGCGTAATAGTCTTGTAAGATAGCAGTTTTTGTTTGGTATTCGTTAAACCTATTTCTTATTTTACTTTCGTCTTGATCATCAGGTCTACCGCTAGTTTCTCCTCGCTTTAAAAGGCGTTCAACCAATAAATTTTCTGGTACCTCTAAGGCAACCATACCATGAATAGATTCTTTTTTTTGAGCTAAAAACTCATCTAAAGCCTTGGCTTGAGATTCTGTTCTCGGGAAACCATCAAAAATAAATCCATTGGCGTTATTATTTTTTTCAACTTCAGCCTTAAGCATATCTATAGTGACCTCGTCTGGTACTAGGTCACCTTTATCCATATAAGATTGAGCTAAAAGTCCTAAATCGGTCTTATTTTTAATATTGAACCTAAACACATCGCCGGTAGAGATATGAACGAGGTTGTATTTGTCTTTTAAAACTTCTGCTTGGGTTCCTTTTCCTGCACCTGGTGGGCCGAATAGTACAATATTGAGCATATGAAAATCAAATATTTAAGACAGGTAACTGTCTTATTAAG
>JAUIJW010000116.1 GCA_030431085.1 Bacteroidia bacterium | reverse complement strand
GGAATTTAACTTGTAGGAGGAATGTATTTATCCGATTGATTACGGAATACTAAAAAGGTAAATGAGAAAATTCTTTGATTTTTTTCTGTTTCAAAATGTTGCATAGGTCGGCAAAGTTACGAAAAATAAGATAAATGACTAAGGAGGGTCTTTTGTAGTAGGTGTGAAATGATTGTAGTATGCTGTTTAATAGGTTTTTGTGTAAGGATATTGATTTACTATTGATTGGAATAGATTTAAATTTTAGCTTGGTAGGTGTAAAGGTCAAAATACCTTCCCTTTTTAGCGATTAAAGTATCGTGATTACCTCTTTCTGCAATGGTGCCATTTTCTATTACTAAAATTTGATCTGCTTTACGGATTGTGCTTAAACGGTGGGCGATAACTAAAGTAGTTCTGCCTTGCATTAATTTAGATAAACTCTGTTGTATTAAGGTTTCACTTTCGGTATCTAAATTCGATGTCGCTTCATCAAGAATAATAATCTTAGGATCAGCTAAAATAGCTCTTGCTATTGCAATACGTTGCCGTTGTCCGCCAGATAGTTTTACTCCTCTTTCCCCGATAAGGGTGTCCAATCCTTGATCGAAACGATCTGTAAACTCATTAACATAGGCTGCATTGACAGCGGCTTGTAATTGACTCTCGTTGGCGCTAGGCCTCGCAAACATAATATTGTCTCTAATAGAACCCTCGAATAAAAATTCATCTTGAAGCACAACACCTAGATGTTTTCTATAGCTATTTAGTTTTACGGTAGTAATATCAATACCGTCAATTGTAATAAGCCCAGATTTGGGGTTGAGAAAAGTGGCAGCCAAACCTGCGATGGTCGATTTCCCAGACCCAGAAGACCCTACCAAGGCCGTTACTGAGCCTTTTGGGGCCTTAAAGCTAATTTGATGGAGTACATTGTTATCGTCATTATAGGCAAAGTCAACCTTATCGAAAGCAATATGCCCTTCTATTTGTTGTAGTTCAACAATTCTATTAAGATCGTCATCTTCTGTAAGAGTTTGCATAATTTCTTCCGTACGATCTAATCCAGCAAAAGCTTCTGTAAGTTGTGAACCAATATTACTCATTTGTACAATGGGAGCTATCATAAACCCTAAATACAGCGTGAAAGATAAAAATTCACCAAAGGTAAGTTGGTTTTGCATAATAAGATAACCACCAATGCCCATTATGCCGGCAGTAGCTAGTCCAAGTAAAAAGGTAGCAGAACTGGTAATAAGAGCTGTGGAGGTTAAACTTTTTTTGACATTTTGAAATAGTTTCTCAACGCCTTTTTCAAAAACCAGTTGTTCTTGCAGCTCTGCATTAAACCCTTTAATAACTCTAATACCACCTAAAGTTTCATTTAGCCTGCCAGTAACCTCTGCATTAATTTTACCTCTGGTTTTAAATATGGGTCGAATATAGCCAAAAGCTTTGAGTGCTATGATGGCAAAAATGGCAACGGGTACTAATACGTATAGGGTCATAATTGGGCTAATTCTAATCAATAATATCAGTGAAATTACAGAGGTTAAAACACCACCTACCAATTGTACTAATCCAGTACCTACAAGGTTTCTAACACCTTCTACATCTGTCATAATTCTCGATACTAAAGCCCCAGATTTAGTATTATCAAAATAACTAATAGGCAAAGCCAGTATATGTTTTTGAACTTGAGCTCTAAGCTTTGAAATAAGATGTTGAGCTTCTACACTGAGTAATCTTGTAAGTAAAAAAGAGGTTACCGCTTGTGTAACTATGGCTGTTATCACAATTAAAATTAAAGTTCTAAGCATGGTCATATCTTTATTGGCAATGACATTATCAATTAAAAATTTGCTTGCTCCAGGTAGAACTAAACTTGCTAAACGACTTATAATGATTAAGATTAAACCTAAAGTAACCAAGCGCCTTCGAGGCCAAATAATTGTTTTAAAGGCTTGGCCAATGCTAACTTTTTTATGTTGATTAATTGGTTTTGACATGAGGGGAATAAGGGTTAATGTGGTTAGGGATAATATTATTGATTCTGATGACTATGAAAATATGGGTTTTAAATGTAATAATTTAGAATCATCGTTATTTCTTAAATGGTGACATAGTTTTTTTCGGTGTAAGTAGGGAAAGATTTCACTCAATAGGTTGTTTACGGGTTACTTTATTAAATTAAAAATACAAAATCAAGTAAAAATACAGTAGTTTAGGCGGTTAATCATCATTTTATCAAGAAACATTATTATCTTAAACCCTTTGAAATCAATCATTATGTTATATTCATTAATTAGAAAAACAATGGTGGTGTTATTAGTTATGATAGCATTACCAACATCTGCTCAAGAAATAGGGTTACAACTTTATAGTTTAAGAAATGAGTTTAAAAAAGATGTACCCAGTACCTTCGCTAAGATTCAGTCATGGGGTATTACCAAAGTTGAAGATGGGAATGATGGTACACAAGGGTATACCTTCGATGCATACAAAAAGTTATTAAAAAAGTATGGACTCGAAATGGTAAGCACCAGTGCTTCTTTTGAAGAGCTAAAAAATGAGCCAAGAAAAGCTTTAGAGCGAGCCAAAGCATATGGAGCCAAATTTATGGTTTGTTTTTGGATTCCACATCAAGAATCTAATTTTACTGTAGAAGATGCTCAAAAAGCACTTGAAGTCTTCAATACTGCTGGTAAAATATTTAAAGGTGAAGGGGTTACTTTGGCGTATCATCCTCATGGGTATGAGTTCAAACCTTATAAAAATGAAACAATTATGGATTACATGATTCAGAATGCGGATTATTTTGATTTTGAAATGGATGTATTCTGGTTTGCACTGCCTGGTGAAAACCCAGTAGAATGGTTAAAAAAATATCCAAAAAAGTTTAAATTAATGCACCTTAAAGACTGTAAAAAAAATGTAGGTATAAATCATACCGGGAAAACAGATGTGGAAAATAATGTGGTATTAGGTACCGGGCAAGTTGATATAGCCGGGGTAGTATCTCAGGCCAAAAAAATAGGAATAAAATACTTGTTTATTGAAGACGAATCTTCGAAAGTATTGCACCAAATCCCCTTAAGTATAACATATTTAAAAAACCTAAAATAGAATGGTTTGATCAAAAAAAATAGAATGATTTATAGAGTTGTTATTTTTTTGATAATCAATTTTGGAGCCCTGGGTATTGGTAGCATTTTTACAAACGATGGTGTAAACTCACAATGGTATGCTAATTTAAATAAAGCACCTTGGACACCACCTGGTTGGATGTTTGGTGTAGCCTGGACTGTCATTATGATCAGTTTTTCAATATTTATGGCATATGGCTGGCATAAAGTTTCAAATAAATCACGTTTTGTAATATTATTTGCCATTCAATGGGTGCTTAATGTGTCATGGAATCCAGTATTTTTTTATTATCAACAAGTATTAATAGGATTTATTGTCATTCTTGCCCTAACAATTTTATTAGGTTTTTTTATAAAATACTATCATCAAAAAATAAAGCCTTATAGCTATTTATTATGGCCTTATTTTATATGGCTACTGATAGCTACTTCATTAAATGGATATATTTTGCTAAATCACTAGTCAACCTGAGTTAATGATTGGGAATATCAATCATTTTAATTAACCGATTTTTTTATAAATTGGGGTCGTTTTTTACACTTAAAATTATAAGATTATGAAAAAAATATACTTGTTCATTTTTAGTTTAGTTTTTATTGGTTGGTCATGTCAAAAAAACCAAAAAAAGGAAGTACAGGCAAACAATGTTGTTGAAAACAGTATGCCAAGTGAGAATAAAATGGAAGGCGCCTGGTTTAATGAATATGTTGATTCTAAAGGACATACAATTAATGTAGTTGCCATTGTTATGGATGGTTATTTTGCTACAACCTATTTCGATTTGGAGCAAAAAAGATTTGTTAAAACCTTTGGAGGGTCTTATGAAGTGGTTAATGATACCTTTAAATCAGTTACAGAATTCAATTCATCTAATCCTAATATAGTAGGTAAGTCGGCAGCTGTTAAAATAAAATGGTTGGGTGATAAATTGTCGTTTGCTGGAGAAAATAAAGTGTGGAGTAGAATTGATCAAGGCAATACAGGTGTTTTGGCCCATCCATGGCTCATTACAGGTAGAAAAAGAGGAGAAGAATTAGTGGTGAAAGATATTAATGATATCGGACCGCGAAAGACAATGAAAATACTATCAGATACAAGATTTCAGTGGATTGCCTATAATACAGAAACTGGCGATTTCTTCGGAACAGGTGGGGGTACTTATAAAGCCGAAGATGGTAAATACACAGAGAATATTGAATTTTTCTCAAGAGACAGTACAAGAGTAGGAGCATCGTTGAGTTTTGAGTATGACATAGAAGACGGTCAATGGCATCATAAAGGGCTAAGCAGTAAAGGTAAGCCTATAGAAGAGGTTTGGTCTGCTAGATAATAGATGATATGATAAATCAACTCGGTGCTGGTAGGTGTATACTCGTATATTTTATGAGTGTATTAATATGGGGTTGTGCTAACGATACGAAAAGAATAATAGATCATGGCGTCCCTTTTGCCTTAGCTAAAGATAGAAAACAGCAGGTAAAATCTGTTAGTTATGAACTTGATTTTATTATTCCACGAGACCATTCTCGACCTATTGAAGCCAAACTTATTTTAAATGCTACTTTAGTCAGTACGGCGCAGTCATTGGTGTTAGATTTTAAGCCTAATCATGAACATTCCGTTAAGGTTAAAATAGCTGGAAAAGATATTGCTGTAAAACAGAATAATGAGCATATCATAATTCCTAATGATAAGCTACAAGCTGGAGATAATCGTATAGAAATATCTTTTCAGGCTGGTGATTTATCACTTAATAGAAATCAAGACTATTTGTATACGCTATTAGTACCAGATAGAGCTAGAACATTATTTCCCTGCTTTGACCAACCTGATATAAAGGCGAAGTTTCTCTTACACTTAACTACACCAAAAGATTGGAAGGTTTTAAGCAGTTCTAGTATTGTTCATCGGCAAGAAACAGCCAAAGGGATAAAACATTCTTTTGCTTTATCTGATTTAATGAGCACCTATTTGTTTTCTTTTGTCACGGGTATTTTTAAAAAAGAACAGAGAGGGAACCATCTATTATTGCACAGAGAAACAGATTCAGTAAAAATTGGTAAAAGTATAGACCCAATTTTTAAACTACATGAAGAATCGTTAGATTATTTAGAAAAATATACTACGGTTGATTTTCCATTTCAAAAGTTTGATTTTGTGGCTATTCCTGGGTTTCAATACGGTGGTATGGAACATATTGGAGCCGTACAATATAGGTCGTCAAGCTTGTTTTTAGATCAAAGCGCATCGACCAATCAACAGTTGAATAGAGCTAAGTTAATTGCACATGAAACGGCTCATATGTGGTTTGGTAATTTGGTAACCATGAAATGGTTTGACGACGTATGGTTAAAGGAAGTGTTTGCCAATTTTATGGCAGATAAAATAGTAAACCCCAGTTTTCCAGAGGTAAATCACCAACTTCAATTTTTATTAGGCCATTATCCTGCGGCTTACAGTGTAGATAGAACCCAAGGAACACACCCTATTAAACAACCTTTAGAGAATTTGAACAACGCCGGAACTCTTTATGGGAGAATAATTTATGATAAAGCACCTATTATGATGAGGCAGTTAGAACTGGTTCTAGGGAAATCGCAATTCAAGCAGGGTTTACAAGATTATTTAAAAAAGTATGCGCACAGTAATGCAAGTTGGCATGATTTGATAAGTATTTTAGATGGATATACGGATGAAGATTTACACCGATGGAGTGAGACATGGGTTAATCAATCGAGTAGGCCTATTTTTAGCTATCAGATAAAACTGAACAAAGAAGATAGAATTGCTGCATTTAGCCTAAGCCAGAAGGCTGAAGATGGTTCAGATAAAGTGTGGCCACAAAAATTTAGCATCAAATTAATTTATAAGGATTCGGTGGTAGAGAAAATGGTAGAATTGGATGATAAAAAAGTAAAACTTAAAGTTTTTAATGGATATAGCAGACCTAATGATATTATCTTCAATAGTGATGGATTAGGATATGGCGTTTTTCCAATGTCAAAACAGCTAACTCTAAAGAATTATAATGTAGAAAATGAGGTAAGTAGAGCGCAAAATTATATCAATATTTTTGAAAATGCAGTGGGAGGTAGGTTAAATAGCCAAGTGGTTATGCAATCATTTGTTAACGGACTTGAAAACGAAAAAAGTGAAATGGTTTTATATGCCATTACCAGTAATGTTAAGAATATGTTTTGGCATTATTTAGATCAAGATCAAAGGAATATATGGTTGCCGAAAATTAACAAGATTCTTTGGGATAGATTAATGTCTAAAAGTAATTCTAAATTGAAAAAGGCAATTTTTGGTTTATATTCTTCAATGGCCTATAAAGGTCAAGACCTGAATAGATTGTATAACATATGGCAAAAAAATATTGTTATTGATAATCTGGAATTAAACCAAGATCAATATACTCAAATAGCAATGAATTTAGCACTATATAAACATCAAAATACCGAGCTAATTCTAAAAACAGCTAAACAAAATATTTTTAATAAAGATAGATTGCGCAGGTTTGAATTTATCAGTTCAGCTTTATCACCGAACAATGAAGAGCGCAAAGCATTTTTTAATGCATTTTCTGAAGAAAAGAATAGAGCAAGAGAAAACTGGGTAGCCACCGCGTGTTATTATATACATCATCCATTAAGGCAAAAGGAGGCTATTGAATACTTACCGTTGAGTTTAGAATTAATTGATGAAATTCAAAGAACTGGTGATATTTTCTTTCCAACGGCCTGGTTAAATAATACAATTGGATTGTACAATTCTGCTGAAGCCAAAAATATTTTAGATACTTTTTTAGAACAACACAAAAACTTAAATCCGCAGTTGGTTTCAAAAATTTTGCAAGCGACAGATCCTTTAACCCGATATCAAGTTATTGTATCAGAATCACTTTAATCCAGTAATTTTTTAAAGCAAACACTATTTTCAATATTTATATATGGGCCATAATTTGGGATGGTTATGTAATGATGTTTACGATAAAAAGCAATGGCTTCTGTTCCGGCAGGAACATTGGTTTGATAATTCTTGATTTCGCCTTTTTGTGCAGAAATATTATTTACTTCTTGAATAATTGTGCCTTGTGGTTCGATATCAACACCGGAACCGTCCCAAGGGTGATCGGCATTACTGGTCAAGTCCTCTAAACCTGTAGCAATTAAGTTATTATTGCTCCACAAAGTTTTACGTGCTGCGCCGTGTAATGCGGCTACCATGCGTGATACTTGACCTTTAGTAAACATGGCGTAGTTGTCGGAGTAATGCATAAAGTTTTCAGTATTGGTTTTTT
>JAUIJW010000115.1 GCA_030431085.1 Bacteroidia bacterium | reverse complement strand
CCTATCTACGAAGAGGCTAACCTGGCCGTAGACCATAATTCTCTATTAATGGATATTATGGGGAGAATTGCTTCGCGTCATCATTTAAAAGTGTTGTTACACGAAAAACCATTTGCTGGAGTTAATGGTTCTGGTAAGCATAACAATTGGTCGTTAAGTACAGATACTGGAATCAATTTATTAAGTCCAGGTAAAACACCTATGAGGAATCTCCAGTTTTTAACGTTCTTTATCAACACAATTAAAGCAATTCGAGACTATGAAGATTTAATGCGAGCGGGAGTAGCATCGGCTAGTAATGATCATCGTTTAGGAGCTAATGAAGCACCTCCAGCCATTATGTCTGTTTTTATTGGTAAACAGTTAACAGATGTTCTAGATGAGCTAGAAGGTGTAACCCAAGGGAAACTATCGCCGCAAGAGAAAACGGAGTTAAAACTAAATGTAGTGGGTAAAATTCCTGAAATTTTACTAGACAATACAGATAGAAATAGAACCTCACCGTTTGCTTTTACAGGAAATAAATTCGAGTTTAGAGCGGTAGGTTCATTAGCCAATTGTGCAAATCCAATGACAGTCTTGAATACCATTGTAGCCAAGCAGCTTAAAGACTTTAAGGTAGAGGTGGATAAGCTTATTGATCAAAAAGGATTAAAGAAAGACGAAGCGATATTTAATGTATTGAGAGAATATATAAAAAAATCTAAAGATATTTTGTTTGATGGTAATGGTTACGGTAAAGCCTGGGAAAAGGAGGCCATGCGTCGAGGTTTAAGTAATAATAAAACAACGCCCGTAGCCATAAGAGCTAAAGTAACTAAAAGAGCTATTGCTTTATTTCAGGAAATGGAGGTGATGAATGATATCGAAATTAAGGCTCGACATGAAATAGAATTAGATGAGTATTCACTAAGAATACAAATTGAAGGTAGAGTTTTGGGAGACATCTCTTTAAATCATGTGATTCCTACGGCCGTAAAATATCAAAATATTTTGATTGAGAATGTGAAAGGCTTGAAAGAAGTGTTTGGTAATGATTTTGAACATATAGCTAAAGAACAGTTAGAATTGATTAAAAATATTTCTAAGCATATTGGTGAAATCACTGCCAAAGTGAAGGCCATGGTAGAAGAACGGAAACAAGCTAATATTTTAGAGAATGCAGAAGAAAAAGCCCTACACTATTGTGAAAAAGTTAGACCATTTTTCGAAGAGATTAGATACCATTGCGATAAATTAGAACTTATGATTGATGATGAGTTGTGGCCCTTAACTAAATATAGAGAAATGCTTTTTACAAGATAAAAGTAATTTCTAATGGCTTGGAACGATTTTTGTTTAAAACGTTTAAAGTATCAAGCAAAAAAGAATTAACTAAATTTTGTAATAGATGTTACATAGAGTATAGATTAAAAAAACGAAATTTGCACTGTTATTATTAAGCGAAAAAAATATAAGAATGGGATTATTTAATTTATTTGGAAATAACACAAACACAGTATCCATAGAAGAGTACTTAGAAAAAGGTGCTGTAGTTATTGATGTAAGAACCGTAGAAGAATTTAATGATGGTCATGTAGAAGGTGCTAAAAACATTCCGTTAGACGTTATTACTTCAGAAATAGATGCTATTAAAAAAATAGGTAAGCCAGTTATTACCTGTTGTAGAAGTGGTGCGAGAAGTGGTAATGCAGCCGATATTTTAAAACAATTTGATATCGATGCCATTAACGGGGGACCGTGGCAAAATGTAGTGAGCTGCATGAAATAAAACCGTATAAAATTAAAATTGAATAGAGGGTTGTCTTTGTGATAAATCCTCTATTTTTTTTTGAAGTTTTTTTTCAAACAATTGATGTTGCTTAGAGTTTTGATGAGAGGGTTTATGATTTAACCCTTTTTGAATCTGATCAACCTCAGTCATAATGGCCTGTGTTTCTTCTGCGAAAAAACTCTCTCTAAAAAGGTGCCAAATATAATCAATGGCAGTATCGTTAGGATGAATCATGTCCTTTTTATAAAAACGATAATCTCTTAAATCATCCATCATAATTTCATAAGAAGGAAAGTACTGAACGTTCTTGCTTGAAAGCTGATGAATAGCGGTTAGTAAATGAGATTTACTTCTAGTATTTTCAATCATACCATCTTTAAGATGTCTAACAGGGCTTACTGTAAACAATATCCTTAAATCTGGGTTAAATGCCTTTAGATTCAAAATCATTTCATGCAAACAGTTGTAAATTTCAGCAACCTCTAAAATGGTTTTTGTGAAATTTATTTGCGGAATTTTATGACAGTTGGCTACAAATTGATTAGTGTCTTGATATTTATAAGTCCAGGCTGTACCTAATGTAATAATAAGATGTGTACTCTTTTTTAGATAAAGATGAGCTTTTTCAATTTGGAGGTTGATGCGCTTAAGTACGGTTGTTTGATCTTCATGATTAAAACAGCTGTGGTGGTTAAGACTTAACCATAAATCATTATAACAAATAAGCTCTTCGGCTTTAACCCAATCATTAGAAATAATTTGATCTATGGCATAACGAATAGCCATTGGGTGGAACAAAATTCCAAATGGGTTCTGTAAGGTATTAAATTTATAATAGTTTAGTTTAGCACCGATGTTTTCAGTAAAACAAGACCCGATTAACAAAACATTAGAATTGTAATCTAAATGAGAATTTTTTGATACATGGCATGGGGTTCTAAACTGCATCATTTGATTATGAAATAAACTTTTTAGCTTTGGCCAAAGCCTTGTCTATACCATCGGTATTTTTTCCTCCAGCAGTGGCAAAAAAGGCTTGTCCACCTCCACCTCCTTGAATGTATTGCCCGAGTTCTCTCACGATAGTACCGGCATTCAAGTTTTTACTTTCACAAAGTTTTTTAGAAATATAAACTGTTAAGATAGCTTTGCCATTATGACTGGCCCCATTAATAAAGAAAAGCTGATCGACAGATGCAGCTAAATCAAAAGCAATATTTTTAATTGTGCCAGCATCCATATTTATTTTAGAAGCAATGAATTGGATATTGTCTATAGTTTCGGCCTGCTGCACCAAATCTCCAATCAAATTTTTAGCTTTTTCTTGTAGCGCTTTGTCTAATTCTTTTTTAAGTACTGCATTCTCTTCCTGCAATTGATCAATACTTTTTACAATATCTTTAGGATTTTTAAACCTTGATTTTAGGTTAGTCATCACTTCATCTTGTTGTAAAAAGTAATCCTTTACGGCATCATTGGTTATGGCTTCAATACGTCTAATGCCAGAGGCAATAGCGCTTTCTGAGGTTATTTTAAAATACCAAATATCACCTGTGTTTTGTACATGTGTACCGCCACATAATTCCGTAGATTTTCCAAACTTGATAGATCTAACAGTGTCTCCATATTTTTCGCCAAATAGCATAAGCGCGCCTTGCTCTTTTGCTGTTTGAATAGGCATGTTTCTATGCTCAATTAATTCTAGTTTTTCTTGAATTCTAGCGTTCACAAAATGTTCTACCTCTGCCAATTCTGAGGCGGTTAGTTTAGAAAAATGTGAAAAATCAAATCTCAACCCTTTTGGGTAAACGGCAGATCCTTTTTGTTCAACATGAGTTCCTAAGACGGTTCTTAAGGCTTGATGGAGTAGGTGAGTGGCCGTATGGTTACACGCCGTTCTAAAGCGGGTACTCGAATCAACTACAGCCTTAAAAGATTGGTCAATATCTTCTGGAAGGTTTTTGGTATAATGTAGAATAAGATTATTCTCTTTTTTGGTATCCATGATATACAACACATCACCGTTTTGCATTTCTAAATAGCCTTGATCGCCTACTTGGCCACCTCCTTCAGGATAAAATGGCGTGAGATTAAAAACCAGTTGATATAAATCGCCATCCTTTTTGGTAGAAATTTTTCTGTATCGCGTTATTTTTACTTGCGTCTCTAAATAGTCGTAACCAATAAATTCTTCTTCATTATCATCATTTAAAATTACCCAATCATCGGTTTCAATAGAGGCTGCAGCTCTAGATCTGTTCTTTTGCTTTTCCATTTCTTGAGCAAACTCATCTTCATTGAAAGAAAGGCCATTTTCTCTCAAAATAAGAGCTGTTAAATCTTTAGGAAAGCCATAGGTGTCGTATAATTCAAATGCTTTTACGCCAGAAATAACCGTTGCTTTATTTGAAGAATTAATGATTTGGTCTAAGAGAATAAGTCCTTGATCTAACGTGTGTAAAAATGAACTTTCTTCTTCTTTAATAACATTTTTAATGAGGTGCTTTTGCATATTTAACTCTTTAAATACGCTACCCATTTGTTCCTCTAGTACATCAGTAAGTTTATAAATGAATGGTTCTTTGGTGTTTAGAAAGGTAAATCCATACCTAATGGCACGTCTTAAAATACGACGAATGACATAACCTGCGCCATTGTTGGAGGGTAATTGACCGTCGGCAATAGCAAAAGCCACGGCCCGCACATGGTCTGCAATAACTCTAATGGCTACATCTGTTTTATCATTATGGCCATAAGTTGTATTGGTGATTGTTTCAATTTCTCTAATAATAGGCGAGAAAACATCGGTATCGTAGTTCGATTGTTTGTTCTGTAAAACCATACAGAGCCTTTCAAAGCCCATACCAGTATCTACGTGTTTGGCAGGTAATTTTTCTAATGAACCATCTGCTTTTCTATTGTATTCCATAAATACTAGATTCCAAATCTCTATCACTTGAGGGTGATCTTCGTTGACTAATGTTTTTCCAAGAATCTTAGCCTTATCTGCTTCAGACCGAATATCTATATGGATTTCACTACATGGTCCACAAGGGCCCTGAGCTCCCATTTCCCAAAAATTATCTTTCTTATTACCGTTTAAAATCCTGTCTTTATCGATAAACTGAGCCCAAATATCATAAGCTTCTTGATCAAACGAAAGTTGATCGTTTTTGTCGCCTTCAAAAACGGTAACATATAGACTGTTTTTATCAATGCCAAATACTTCAGTCAATAATTGCCAAGCCCAAGAGATTGCTTCATTCTTAAAATAATCTCCAAAGCTCCAATTACCAAGCATTTCAAACATGGTATGATGATAGGTATCCATTCCTACCTCTTCGAGATCATTGTGTTTTCCAGAAACACGCAAGCATTTTTGAGTATCAGCTATACGGCCATCTGTAATATTTTTCTGACCTAAAAAATATTCTTTAAAAGGATTCATTCCCGCATTGGTAAACATGAGGGTAGGATCATTTTTCATTACGATAGGTGCAGAGGGTACAATTTTATGGCCTTTTGTGGCGAAAAAATTTAAAAATTGTTGTCTAATATCTTGAGATGTCATATAGCTGTTTAAAAAGGTCTTTTTACCTAGAGGTTTAAGACTAATAAAAAAATTGTAAATTTGTTCACTTTGCAATTGGGTATCTCAACCCTTGGCAAAAATACTATAATTAAATATTATGGCGAAAGTAAAATATTATTACGATTCTGAAACTTTATCTTACCGAAAGATAGAGCTGCGTAAACGTGATAAATTTAGAAAATCAATGGTTTTTCTATTGGCTTCGGCCATGTTTGGTGCACTTTTGGTGTTTATACTTTACCAGTTTATAGAATCTCCTAAAGAAAAAGTTTTAAAGCGTGAGCTTGAGAATATGAAGCTGCATTATGAGCTTATAGAGAAAAAAATGGAGCAAACGCAAATGATCTTGGCAGATATTCAAGAAAGAGATAACAATATTTATAGAGTTTATTTTGAAACTAATCCTATACCAGACGAGCAGCGTAAAGCAGGTTTTGGAGGGGTAAATCGATATAAAACGTTAGAAGGGTTTGATAATTCTGGAATGATTATTAATGCCACTAAGAATTTAGACATACTAAGTAAGCAGTTATATGTTCAATCTAAATCACTAGATGAAATTATAAATTTAGCTAAGGATAAAGAAAAATTATTAGCGGCGATACCCGCTATTCAACCTGTAAGTAAACAAGATTTAACGAGAATGGCCTCTGGGTTTGGTTGGAGAAAAGATCCCTTTACTAAGGCACGAAAAATGCATAAAGGTATGGATTTTACTTCGCCAAAAGGAACGCCTATTTACGCTACTGGAAGTGGTAAAGTGATTAGAGCAGATAACAGGTCATCTGGTTATGGTAAGCATATTAGAATAGATCACGGTTTTGGCTATGTCACATTATATGCGCATTTGTCTAAGTATAATGTTAGAAAAGGGCAGAAGGTAAAACGTGGCGATTTAATAGGTTATGTTGGGAGTACAGGAAGATCGCAAGCACCACATTTACACTATGAAGTGCGTTATAATAAAAATCCAGTTAACCCAATTAATTTCTACTATGGTGATTTATCACCAGAAGAGTTTCAAGAAATGTTAAATCAAGCTTCACAAGAAGGTCAATCTTTAGATTAAATGCAATTAGATTTACCAGATAAAAGATATTATAAAATAGGGGAGGTCGCCAAAGCTTTTGGAGTCAATACCTCATTGATTAGGTTTTGGGAAAATGAATTTGATGTTTTAAAACCAAAAAAAAATAAAAAAGGTAATAGGCTTTTTACTCCGGATGATATAAAAAATTTGCAATTGATATACCATCTTGTTAAGGAAAAAGGATTCACGCTTGAAGGGGCAAAAAATAAATTAAAACAAAGCCCAGATAAAATAAGTTCTAATCATGAAATTATTTTGCGCTTAGAACATATAAAAGAAGAACTAATTCAAATTAAAAATCACTTATAAACTAAATTATCATGAAGAAATTCATCCCTCTAATTATTATCGTTGTATTAATTTTTGCTGCTATTAAATGGGGTATTGGCTTAAATAATACCATGGTTGAAAAGCAAGAAACTGCAAAAACACAATGGGCTAATGTAGAAAGCGCTTACCAAAGAAGAGCCGATTTAATACCAAACTTAGTGAACACTGTAAAAGGTTATGCCGATCATGAAAAAGAAACTTTAGAAAGTGTAATACAAGCCAGAGCTAATGCCACCAAAACAACAATAGACCCTACCAATGTAACACCAGAACAAATGGCTAAATTTCAGGAATCTCAAAATACTTTAACAGGAGCTTTGAGTAGATTGATGGTAGTGGCAGAAAGATATCCAGATTTAAAGGCTAATCAGAATTTTTTAGAGCTACAAAGTCAGTTAGAAGGTACAGAAAATAGAATTAATGTAGAACGAAATAGGTTTAATGAATTGGCTAAAGATTACAATATTTATATTAGAAAATTTCCAGCAAGTTTTGTGGCTGGGATATTAAATTTTGATCCAATGGTGCTGTTCCAAGCATCCGCGGGAAGCGAAAATGCGCCAACAGTTGATTTTAATTAAAAACAAGATTAAAAAGCCAAAGTAATATTTGGCTTTATTTTTATATAAAAAATGCAAGCCAACGAAATTTTATCAAAGCAAGAAGAACAAGAAGTTGTAAGAGCAAT
>JAUIJW010000114.1 GCA_030431085.1 Bacteroidia bacterium | reverse complement strand
ATTTCGTTTATTCTTAGAAAATATAGACGGATAAGTAATTGTACTTTTTGCGTTTAGGTTCACCATAGATCCATCTGGTAAATTGATTACTTTATTTTCTCCTGGCTTCGTACTTACACTTAATATTTCTGCACGTACCACCTCAATTCTATCATTGTTAGATATAGAAACTCTGGTAAAATAAACTCCTGCAAATATAATAATGGCAGCGGCCGCAGCAGCTATTCTCATATATGCCCTACTCGACCTCTTATGTTTACTAGAATGCTTCATCGCCGAAGCCACATGCTTCGCCTTTAAAATATTATAAATCTTTTGATTCTCTTTATTTGAAGAAACCCAGGCTACAACTTCTTTGCGTTTAGCCTGTGAAACTTTATCATTAAGAAAGTCTTGTATGTCTTTTTCTTGCATAAAAATGTCCTTCTATAGTTATAGACGACAATTTTTCAATCACCCCTACTTCGAAATCAAAATAAAAACATGATTTCTATTTTTTAGAGTAACATTAAACTACATGAAATTATAAAAAGGTATGTAAAAAAGTTTGTAGATGATATTTCATATGACGCAAAGCTTTAGTCATATGTTTTTCAACTGCCTTAACAGAAATATTGAGTTCTTCTGATATTTCTTTGTTCTTAAGTCCTTGAAACCTGCTCTTTTTAAATACTAATCTACATCGTTCTGGCAACAGCTGTACTGCCAAATCAATCTGTTTTTCCAGTTCTTCTTCTATAAGCTTAGAGGCCGATTCGTCTTTTATAGCATTGTAATTTATTTGCATTTGCTGCCGAAATAGCTGACTTCCCCTCATTTCTGATTTTTTCTTTTTTAAATAGTCAATACAAGAATTCCGCGTCGCAGTATATAAATAAGAATTGATATTTTTAATAGCAGTAGTTACATTTCCATTCCAAATTTTACAAAAAACATCATCAATAATTTCTTCTGCATCTTCATGATTACCTATATAGCTCTTTGCAAAGATTAGTAATTTTGACTGATAGAATGAATAGAGTATATCAAAAGCTTTTTCATCTCGGCTATTGATTAAATCTAAAAATTCATTACTTTTTATATCAAAATTTAAATTCAAAACAAGTAATCTATGATTGGTAAATGTATAAAAATCTTTAACTCCTACCACATATTTCTTATAGACTTTTTAGACTAATTCATTATTAGAGAGTTGAGTTACCATAAAGCATATATCAATTCGATCTATTAAATTGAATACCCACGCCAACAAAAAATCTAACTTTATCAATACCATTAACATAAGATATATCAAAATCTATAGGGCCAATAATTGAATTGTATGACGTTGTAATTCCTGCCGAAAAAAATGCACTGGTTTCAAGGTTCTCTTCCCAATTTCCAGAGGGAGAAAATGCATGTTTTATATACTCATCAAATTCGGCAAATCCTACAGAAGCAATATTAATATGTGGTGTTAAATATAGTTTCGAAGCCAAATTATACTGTAATCCAAGCTCAGCCATCATAAATTGAGTGGCTGCCAATTCATCTTCATTTAATCCAGGAAACACAAAATTACTTTTTCGAGGACTCATAATGCTTCCTCCTAAAAAATAATAACCTCCATAACCATAGCCCACAAATGATACTTGATCTTGCTTGAGCTCATCTATAAATGTAAAACCCGTAGAAAAACCAAGGATAGCTGTTACTTTTTCATTTACCCGAAATCGCTGCTCAAACTCTGTTGTTAATTTCGTATAACCATTGGTTGACCCTTTTAAAACATCTTCTACAGGATGAATCGTTGCAATCTCTGCCTCATGCAATAATGGCCTACTCACTTTTACATTTGCAGCAGTACCTTTAGTGGCATAAAATACTTTGTTTAAGGTATTAAACGATGCTTGAGCATAAATATCAAATGCTCTGTACTTATAATACTTTAACAACAATTGATCTTCACCTGGGTCTGAGGCAAAGGCAGATTTAAGCTTAGAGTAGTTGTAATCCATCCCAAGCCCAACATAACTTCTTAACGAATTAAGGTTTCTATTAAACTCTGTATCGGCTATAAAGTAAGTGTTTTTCAAACCAGAGGCCAATTCTCCTTCAAAATACACATCTTGATCTAAATTTTGACCATATGTTTCTGTTCTCCACCACCATTTCTTTTCTTCTCCAAAGTTTTTTTGATACTGAATTCTTGCTCTTGGCTGCTGTGCAATATCTAAGCTCACTAAAAATCTAGAAGAATTACCAAAAATATTTCTTCCGGTATAATTCACTATGATTCCAGCCCCTCTATGACTACTAAAATGAATTGCTGTTTTTACCTGATGTCTTGCTTTTTCAACACCTTCAATTCTCAAACCCATTTTATCGTTATAAGCGAATGGAGAGAAATATATTTCATCAAATAAATTGGTTCCCATAGCTCTATGAACTCCTCCAATCAAATCTTGCATCGTGTAGTTCTGTTTGAGCTTTAAATTTACTCTAGACTTTACAATACTCATGTTTTGTTGGCTAACACCCTTAAATTCTATAGTATCGATAAAGAGTTCATTAGGTACAATGGGCAACTGATGTTTTCTTTGTTTGAATTTTTTTAGTTTTAACGAAAGCTCTACAAGCTTATCAATGTTTTTGTCTACAGCTAATTTTCCTTGCTCGTATATTTCTGTACTTCTTTCAAAATCGGCTGTTGAATATGTTAAATTAGGCACATGATCAATAAAAATATCACACATTTTAGCATTTTCTGGGCTTTTTAGATTACTCGAAAGCATGGCCGTTTGAAAGAGTATGGTCGTAATATTATCTAACTTTTCGATGGGTTGCATACCTCCACCAACATCACTACCTATGATAATATCAGCCCCCATATTTTTTGCCACGTCTGTAGGAAAATTGTTTAAAACCCCACCATCCACTAATAAAGCATCATCTTGCTTAATAGGAGAAAACACTCCAGGGATAGACATGCTTGCTCTCATCGTTGTCCCTAATGAACCTCCACTTAAAACCACCTCCTTACCATTTACAATATCTGTGGCTATTGCTCTATACGGAATGGGTAATTCATCAAAATTATCTATATCAAATACGGGAAGTGTATAGATGCTAAAGAATTCTCTCAAATTTTGATCATTAATAAATGATAAAATTGGTTTGGGTTTACCATCATCAATTTCAAAGCTTAATAGGTATTTTCCAAATTCGCTTTTTTCTTCATTACTTACATCTTTAATTCCAACAGCCCCTCCAAATAAAACCTTCCAATCGGTATGCTTTGAAAGTGCAGCAATACTATCTCCAGAATAACCCATGGCGTACAAACCTCCAACAACACTACCCATACTGGTTCCTACAATCAAATCTGGAACAATCCCTAAAGAATCTAGTCGCTGTAAGGTAGAAATATGAGCAATCCCTTTTGCACCGCCCCCGCTTAACACCAGTGCAACTTTAGGCTTTTTCTCTTGAGATATCCCACAAAATGGAGCAAATATCATAATTAGAAAAAAAGAAAGTAAAAAAATATTCTTCATAAAAATCAAGCTCAAATAGAGATTTTATTATGATATCTCGACGTGATTAGTTAGGAGTAAAGATATTTATTTAATCATTAAATCAAAAGGCGTAATAATTAAATTTAGTTCTAGATTATCTAGGCTCTTTAGAACCTAGTAATAGCAGCTCATTACATACAATCTCTGTAATATATCTTTTAGCTCCATTAGTATCTTCATAACTCCGATTTGTCAATTTACCTTCTAAAGCAACTTCTTTACCTTTTTCAAGATACATTTCTGCAATTTCGGCAGTTTTATTCCAGGCAATAACATGATGCCATTGTGTATCGGTAATTTTTTCGCCTTTGGCATTCTTATAACTTTCATTGGTCGCAATGCTAAATTTTGCCAATTTCTTACCAGACTCTAATATTTTAATTTCTGGATTCATGCCTAAATGACCAATTAACTGTACTTTGTTTCTTAAATGACTCATAATTTGTGATTTTACATCTGATTGAACAGACTGGTTTATAAAATTTATTTCGAGTACAAAGTTGAAACATGTTGCATTTATAATCGGTTTCTAAACAATTACTTTCGTATGTAATTGAATGTAGTCGTTTGTAAATGAGTATGATTCTAATATCATAAACAAAAAATATATTCCCATTCACACAAGAAAACCTCCATTTACATTTATTATTTTTTCTTACCTTTATTCATATTTATCATTTTAACTCATGACACCAACCACTGCCTATTCGCCTGCTATCTCAATATTTGATACTCTATTTAAACAAGTTGGTTTTTACTTGGTAGCAAGTATTTTTACTATGTCTAATCTATATGCCCAAGACATTCAAACTAAAGAAGTACGTTTTGATAGAGGTAAAAGTGGAACAACTATAGAAGCAAGTATTACTGGAAATCAAATCATAGATTATGTAATCAATGCTCAAAAGGGACAATCTATACATATTAGTATGGCCACAGATAATGGCGCCAATTACTTTAACCTTATGGAACCCAATGAGAAATACGTGGCAATTTTTAATGGTTCTACTTCCGAAAATATGTATGAGGGTGTATTGCAAAAAAGTGGCAACTATACCATACGCGTTTACCTCATGCGTAGTGCCGCTAGAAGAAACGAAAAGGCCAATTATCGATTAGAAATTAACATTAGTGCTTTAACAAAAAAGTCTTCAAACACCGATGCCAAAGTTAAAGGTACCGATTACCATGCCATGGGAAAAATTCCATGTCAAATCAACAATAGTCAACCCATCAACAACTGTGATTTTGGTGTAAAACGAGAAGGTAATGGTACAGCAATGGTAGTCATTACTAAATCAGATGGAAAAATAAGAACTATTTTCTTTAAAAATGGTAAGGTAACAGGTTATGACAAAAGCGAATCAGATCAAGCTAATTTTAACGCCTCAAAAAATGATGATCTTCATATTATTGAAATCGGTGACGAAACATATAAAATTCCAGATGCCGTAATATTTGGAGGCTAAATTTTAAATGATATAATACCTCTATTTTAAATTAAAATAATGTCGATTAAAAATTGTTTAGAATGTGGCACGTCCATACAAGGAAGAAGTGATAAAAAATTCTGTAGTGATTATTGTCGCAATGCCTATAACAATAAGGTAAACAAAGACAGTAAAAACTTAATACGAAATACCAACAACCATTTACGTAAAAATTACCGTATTTTAAGTGATTTAAATACCAGTGGAAAAACTAAAATCCATCAATCGAAATTGACAAATCTAAATTTTGATTTCAATCTTTTTACTTCTATATACACCACAAAAAAGGGAAATATTTACTATTATGTTTATGATCAAGCCTATTTAGAGTTAGACAACGATTATGTCTTGCTGGTAAAAAACGAATAACCGCTCTATAAAAGATTAAACTATTTTTGGAGTTAATACTAAAAACTTCTAGACGTCAATCCAAGTCGAATTTAAAGTGCATTAAATGATTTTGTAACATATTGCTTCCTATTTCGTCGAATGTAAAAAAACAAATGGTGAAAATAAAAGCTTTAATTTATTTCATTACTCTCTTAGTACCATTGGTGGCTATAGCCCAAAACCAAAGTTATATTACTGGAACCATCACTAATATTGAAAATAGTGAACCCCTACCCTTTGCTACAATTACTTTAAAAAATTATCCTATTGGCACCACCTCTAATGATAATGGTGAATTTGATTTTTATATTCCTAAATCGCAACGCCATGATACTTTAAGTGTTAGTTTCATGGGATTTGACCAGTACTTTATTCCGCTTAAGCAAATCAAAAATCCCGTCGAAATAGTATTAACCCCCACCTCAAACATACTCGATGAGGTGATTGTAAGTAGATTATCTCCATTAGACTATATTAAAAAAGCAGTTGATAACTTAGAACAGAATTACCCAAAAGAACCATATCAAACAATTGCTTATTACCGCGAACGCTTTATCGAAAACGGTAATATCATTAACAAATACGAAGGCGTTTTTAAAACCTATTACCCTCCTGCTAAAAATACCATTAAAAATCAGCACCAACTGCTTCTGTATCGCCCAGAACCCAACCCTCAACAATTTCAATTTATGCGAGAATGGATTGAAAAAAAAGCAGAAAAAGAAAAGAAAAAAGCCATTAAAAAGGGAGAGCCTTTTGATGAAGAGGACTATGATGGCGATATTGACATGAGTTTTGGAGGCCCGCAAACTATTTTAAATCTTGACATTAAAGAGGGAAATGATAATTTTTTGGACAAGAAGCACTTTAAAAAATACGACTACAGTTTTGGTGAGGAAACTTCACTCAATGGCGAATCTATGATTACCATCAATTTTCAAGCGAAAAGAAAAATCGATCATCTTAGAGATCAAGGCAAAATCATTATGAGTAAAGAGTCTTATGCGATTGCCAGAATTGAACAAACAGGTACGTTTAGTGTTCCTTTTCTGGTTAGACCGATACTCTTCGCTATTGGATTAAAAATTAAAAACCCTCAGTTTACAAGAACCGTTACTTATAAAAAAATTGATGGCCTTTGGTACCCTAGTTTATTTAGATGGGATGCCGGTGTGCATTTAACCAAGAAACACATGTTTGCATCTAATGAACATTCCGATTTATCTATCGGCCAAGTCTTTCTAATTAATAATATCGAATCAAACGGAACAGCTATCCCCAAAGAAAAGAGATTTGACCCTAGTGAAGATATGGAGAATCAAATTCATAATAATGATGGTATTTCTTGGCAATTCATCAATAGTATTAAGGATTAACCTACTATTTTCTCCATTGCATTTTTATTATATTTGGATGACATATCCCAACTTAAATGCTCACTAAACCTAAACACATTGCAACCATTTCTTTTATGATAATGGTTGCCACAATTTATTGGAGTTTCTCTAATCTTTTACCACAACAAATAGAAACACATCGTAAAGACACGACTTCTTTTTCGATTAATAATGCCTTGGCTCATCTCAAAATAATTTCTAAAGCTCCACATTATGTGGGTAGTGAAAACCATACTACTGTTAGAGATTATATTGTTAAAAGCCTAAAACAACTCAACTTAACTGTTGAGGTTCAACAACAGGTTGCTATCAATACCAAATGGCGGGC
Source organism: Bacteroidia bacterium (assembly GCA_030431085.1). Lineage (GTDB taxonomy): Bacteria > Bacteroidota > Bacteroidia > Flavobacteriales > Flavobacteriaceae > Lutimonas. Next base: position 390 of record JAUIJW010000114.1, on the reverse strand, counting down.
CGGAACAAAAACCCAAAACATTATTGCAAGAATTAAAGGTAGTGGTAACGGAAAAGCATTACTCCTACTCTCGCATTACGATTCTGCACCCCACTCTTCTAAAGGGGCAAGTGATGCCGGAAGTGGGGTGGTAACCATATTAGAAGGCTTGAGAGCATACTTGGCGAAAAATGAGCAACCTAAAAATGATATTATTATCTTAATTTCTGATGCTGAAGAACTGGGTTTGCTTGGTGCCAATGCTTTTGTAAACAAACATCCCTGGGCAAAAGATGTGCAACTCGTTTTAAATTTTGAAGCCAGAGGTAGTGGGGGCCCAAGTTTTTTACTGGTAGAAACCAATGGCGGCAACAAACATTTAATTCACGCTTTTAACCATACACAAGTTAA
>JAUIJW010000113.1 GCA_030431085.1 Bacteroidia bacterium | reverse complement strand
TATAGAAGCGGTAATAATACCATTAATAATTAAATATACAGCTAGATGAATATAAAACCCTTTAATTTTCTCTACCCTTTTCTTGGCTCGTAAGTATTTGTCTTGTTCTTTAAAATCTTCCATATCTAAAATATTTTATAAATTATCTTTATCCATAATCTCTCTTATTTTACGCTCTTCCCAGGCCTTAGTAAACAACGGATTTATACCAAAGGCTGTTAAACCGTGAAACAATAATCCTATGCCCCAAAAAATCCAAGTGGCAAAAGACCAAAATGAAATTTCATCCCAACGGCTATTCCAGAGTGCCCCAAAGCTCAAGAACATGTTAACCACCAAATACCAAAACAAATGATGGTAAAATCCTTTTATATTTTCAACTTTTTTCTTGGCTCTTAAATATTTATCTTCTTTTATATAATTGTTTTCCATGACTATTGTATTTAAATTATTGCCAATATTTATCATCTTCATTCATTAATTCTTTTATTTTCTTTTGCTCCCAATTTTTACCAAATATTGGATTGTAATTAAATGCCTTTAGCCATTGAAATACCAAACCAATACCCCATCCAAACATAGGAAACCAGAACCATTGAATGGTATGTGGTGTAAATTTATACCAGATAAATATTAAGAATGGAATGACTAAGCAATAGGCAATTAAACTACTGTAAAATCCAATAATTTCATCGACCTGTTCTCTTGCTTTTAAATATTTAGCTTCTCTTGTACTATCTATTTTCATGATTTTTACTTTTTGTGTTAAAAGCGGAATTTTCACTTTAAATTCACCTTGATCATTTTCAATCTCAACCGCTCTTTTTGTAATTAAACTATATCTTTCTTTTATATTTTTTAGCCCTACTTTTGTGCTATGACCTAAGTTAGATTTTTCCTTTAAATTGTTGGTTACTACCAAAGCTCCTTCATCTTCTTCTATTGTAATAATTAACGGATTTTCGTTAGAAATTACATTGTGTTTAACCGCATTTTCTAAAAGTATTTGCAAGCTTAGGGGAACAATTTTAAAATCTTCATTGCTAATCGTATGAGGCAATTTAAACTGAATAGCATCTTCAAACCTCACTTTTAATAGCTCCATATAAGATTGCGCAAAATCTAACTCTTCTTTTAGCGGAATTAAATCTTTGCTTTTTTGCTCTAATACATACCTGTAAACTCTAGACAGTTTGGTTGTAAATTTTTCTGCCAAATCTGGATTCTCGCTAATTAACGATGTTAATACATTCAAGCTATTGAATAGAAAATGTGGATCTAACTGACTTTTTAATGATTCGTATTTAGCTGTTTCTGTTTTGGCAACAACCTGATATTGTGTTACCTTCTTTTCATTTGATATTTTAAAATAATAAAATACATAAAACATCAATGTTACTATTGTAGTAATGGTTAAACCAAACCAAAAATACCCTTTAGAGTTATTTAAAAAACTACTTGGTTCTCCACCGTAAAATCCAACAATAACCACAAACCGAAGTAATACCAAGGCAATTCCCGAAATTATTAGCGATCCAAAAAATTTAAGAATCATCGCTTTCTTTAGGTAAACCGATTCTGGATATTTCCTTCTAAAGTAATCAAAAAACAAACCATTAGAAAAGGTCAACACAAAAGCATATAACTGGTAAATGGCAAACGATTTTAAAAGTTCTTGAATGGGCTTATCAAACCCTTCTCCAAAAACCAACTGAGCCAAAATATATACTATGGTTCCAGAGATCAATGCTATCCTACTAATATTTAACCAGTTATTGCCCATATTCATTGTATTAAAAAGCTATCTCAAATGTAAGGTCTTTATCTCTTAAATCAAATTTAGCATCTGTAAAGGTTGGCGGCCCATAACTCATCACGTTGTTTGACACGCCATAATACTCTATTGGCATCCCATTTTGATCAAAATCCATTTTACCATTTTTATTTTCATCATGAAAGCATAAAATAGCATATGATTTAGGCTGCAGATTTTTAAAAACAGCTTTTGCCTCGCCGTTTTTCACTTCTGAAGAGACATATTGATAACCTTGCCTGTTATTAAAAGCCTCCTCAGAATCGTATAAAGCATAATATACTACACCTTTATCTGAAGTGATTTTATGTGTTGATACATAAATATTTAATCCTTCTGTAGCTAAATTTTGTTCTGTTGACAATTCTTGGGCCATGCAAATACTACCCATCATATAAGAGAGTAGTACAATAATAATTCTTACCATGTGTTCTAAGTTTTTAGGGGTTATAATTAATTTTTATTCAAAATTCTAAAAACACCCCCTATCCTACAATTAATAATGACCCAACTGTTATTTTTTATAGCTGAATTGTAATGAATACTTTAAGAAGTACAGTATCATGATAATGCCTTGTAACATTTCTATTACATTTGCTACTAATAATTAATAAATAGAATTTCGTGACCAAATCGCTTGAACAAAAATTTGTTAAAGAGTTAGAAGCAAACCAAAGTATTATTCATAAGGTATGCAGAACTTATACCAATAATGAAGCGGCCCACAAGGATTTGTTTCAAGAGATTACCATTCAGCTATGGAAAGCCTACCCCAAATTTAGAGGTGAATCTAAATTTAGTACATGGATGTATAGAGTGGCTTTTAATACAGCCATCTCTCTATACAGAAAGGCTAAGAGAAATGTAGAAACCTCTGAGTTGTATGATAATCTGAAAGAATTAGAGTTTCAAGATTATGATGCTACTCAAGACAATCAATTAAAATTACTATACCAAGCTATATATAGTTTAAATGATATTGAGAAAGCTTTAGCTCTCTTATATCTTGAAGATAAAAGTTATAAGGAAATTGCAAATACATTAGGTATTAGCGAAGTGAATGCTCGAGTTAAAATGAATCGTACCAAAACAAAACTTAAAAACATTTTAAACCCATAATACATGGATCAATTAGAAAGTTTAAAAAATTTATGGCAAAATCAAAAAGCAGAAGATCCAAAGTTTTCTAATGAGGAACTATCAGGAATGCTCCATAAAAAATCATCTTCAATAGTAAAGTGGATTCTTATTATTAGTATACTAGAGTTTATTTTACCGAACATTATATTGTTTTTTACAGATGCAAAGGCTACCAGCAGTTTTTATCAGACTTATGGTATTACTCAAGCCATGCGTATATATACCATTATACATTTTATCATAATTATTGCTTTTATCTACCTGTTTTACAACAATTATAAAAATATTTCAGCCGATAAAAGTGTAAAAAGTATGCTTAAAAACATCTTAAACACTCGTAAAACTGTAAAATATTACATCTATTATAACATTATAGCTGCTGCCATTATCGGCATACACATATTCGCTGTTGTATTTAATACGGCTTCTTTTCATGACAAGTTACCCGAAAATATTAGCATCATAACAGTTTGGTCTATAGCACTGGTGCTGTTTGGTATTATTTTATTCTTATTCTGGTTATTCTATAGATTGATTTATGGTTTCCTTCTAAGAAAACTACAACATAATTACACCGAATTAATAGAAAAATAGGTTATTAGATTAAAGAAAAATCTCCTTTACCTTCTCGAATAATCTCAGCCTCACCTCCAGATAAATCAACTACGGTGGAAGCATAGTTATCGCCATACCCACCATCAATAACTAGGTCTACTTTTTTATGCCATTTTTCTAAAATAAGTTCTGGATCTGTGGTATATTCAATCACATCATCATCGTCTCTTATTGAAGTTGAAACAATAGGATTTCCTAACGCTTTTACAATTTCTCTTGCAATATTATTATCTGGAATCCTTATACCTACCGTTTTTTTCTTTTTAAACACCTTAGGCAGCTTATTATTGCCAGGTAAAATAAAAGTAAATGGGCCCGGAAGTGCTCTTTTTAAAATTTTGTAGGTAGGCGTATCAACATGCCTTACATACTCTGACAAACTACTTAAATCATAGCATATAAAAGAAAAATTAGCTTTTTCTAATTTCACTCCTTTAAGTTTAGCTATACGATCAAGCGCTTTATTATTGGTAATATCACACCCTAATCCGTAAACAGTATCTGTTGGATAAATAATTAAACCTCCGTTTTTTAGAACATTAACAACCTTATCAATTTCTTTCGGATTGGGGTTTTGATTGTAAAGCTTTATAAATTCTGCCATACATCAAATATAGTGTTTTATTCAACTACTAATCTAAAACCTTCACCATGAATATTGATAATTTCAACCTTTTCATCAGGTTTCAAATACTTTCTAAGTTTGGCAATGTACACATCCATACTTCTAGAAGTAAAATAATTATCATCTCTCCAAATTTTAGTTAAAGCCAACTCACGAGGTAATAAATCATTTTTATAGAGCGCTAAAAGCTTGAGTAGTTTATTCTCTTTAGGTGATAATTTTCTTGCCTCACCACCTTCGAATGAAAGATGTCTTAATTTAGAGTTAAATTGAAATTTACCAATCTCAAACTCGAATTGATTATCATCAGTAGCTGTATCTTCTTTACGTTGCAAAATTGCTTTAATTTTATACAATAGTACTTCAGAATCAAAAGGTTTATTTAGGTAATCATCGGCACCTACTTGATAGCCTTTTAGCACATCTTCTTTCATAGATTTTGCTGTTAAGAAAATAATGGGCACATCGTTGTTAATACCCCTTATATCTTTTGCCAGAGTAAACCCATCCTTTTTAGGCATCATTACATCTAAAATACAGATATCGAAATCGTCATTTTTAAATGAAATTAAACCTTCAAGACCATCTTTAGCATGGGTGACATCATAGTCGTTTAATGCCAGATAGTCTTTTAAAACTGTTCCAAAATTTGGATCATCTTCTACTAATAAAATCTTTTTGTTTGCCATGATTTTAACTTTAAATTAGTGGTATTTTTATAATAAAGGTGCTTCCTTTACCTTTTTCGCTTTCAACATGAACACTACCTCGATGCTCCTGAGTAATACTTTTTACATAAGAAAGACCAAGGCCATGCCCTTTAACTTTATGTATGTTTCCGGAATGTTCTCTATAAAATTTATCAAAAACTCTTTTCTGAACATTTTTACTCATACCTATACCTTTATCTTTAACTTTTATCAAAATATTGTTCCCAACATTTTCGGTATAAATATCTATTTCTGGCGCATTATCTGAGTACTTAATGGCGTTATCTAAAATATTGGTAATCATATTTGTAAAGTGAAACTGACTGGCCATAATTTCAGATCTTGTAGCCTTAAAATGCTTTTTAACATAACCTTTTTCATTCTTCACAATAAGATCTACATGCGATATGGCATCATCTATAATATCATGCACATCAACCACATCTTTACTTAAATCCAATTGGTTTTTTTCTAACTTAGATATTTGCAATACATTTTCAACCTGGGCGTGCATTCTTTTATTTTCTTGCCTTATCATTTCAGCATATCGCTTGACTTTATCTTTATCTTCAATGATTTTTGGGTTCTTTATTGAGTCTATCGCTAAATTTATGGTCGCAATAGGTGTTTTAAACTCATGTGTCATATTATTGATAAAATCCGTTTTTATTTCTGATATCTGCTTCTGCCTAATCAACTGATATAACGAGCTTGCAAAAGCCAGTATGATGATAAATATAAAAAGAGCAGAAAGCACTAAAATCCAAGAAATCGTAGATAAAATATACTCTTTCTTTTTTGGAAAACTCACATACAAATCATAATCACTAATACCATCGCTATTTACAAATAGCGGCACCTTATAACTTTGCCCATCTTCTTTCCTAAACTTAGAAGACTTAACTTTAGTGGTAATATCATCTGTAACCACACCATACTCAAACTTAGTGTCTATCCCCCTATTTCTAAGCTCATTATCTAAGTTTAATCTAATTTCATTATTACTTACTCTGTCATAAATAGGCTTTCTTGAGGCTATGTTTTGAAAATATTCTTCGTAATGTAGCTTATCGTACTTATCAAGTTTTTCTATCTTTTGTATTCTTTCTTCGGGCGATAATTCAACAAAATCTTTAGATTGAAATTGTATACTCTCTACCAATGCTTCTTGTTGCCTTACAAAGGTTTTAAAGTTAATCGTATCAGATTCTAATGATGACAATTGCGATTTATAATCATTCTCTAAAATACTTTGTCTAAACGTGTATATTTCGTTTCTAACCGTATCAATTTGTTGAAAAAACATATCCCTAATACCGCGCTCTTTTAAATTCTGCATACTATCTAACAAGGGCGATAAGGCTACAATATCTTCCTTAAACTCTCTTTCTTGAATATTTTCAGAGACTTTTGCTAATGCATATTTAACACTAGAAGAAAACTGCTGTTCTTTAACTTCAATTGTACTTTTAATCCAAAATATCTGCACCGTGATAATTCCTATCAGTGCAACACTCATTAACGTAATAAGTATAACAAATATTTTTTTACTCATCACAACAAATTTAGAGTATCCTTGCTAAATATTAATTGTTTTAACAAATGTTAACGATATTATATTTTTTTTTAACATTTAATTATGATGTTATAAAAATACGGAATTAATCCTTATTAAGAAGTACTTGATGAATTTTTAAAACTTTTTGTTCTGTTTGATGAAGATCCACATTGTTGATTACAAAATCACTCTTAGGTATTTTTATTTCATCTGGAAGCTGGTTATTCATCCTATCATTAACTTTAGTTAATGTAGCATTATCTCGTTTTAAAATACGGTCTATTCGATCATTTTTAGGGGCTGTAACCAATATAATTATATCAAACCTATTTTCATTCTGTTGCTCAAAAATAATAGCATTCTCTTGAATAACATAAGGATACTCTTGACGATTAACCCAAAGTCTAAAATGTCGATATACTTCTGGATGTACAATTCGATTGATATTGGCTAAAGCCTCTTTGTCACTAAATACGATATCTGCTAAATAGGCTCTATTTAATGCACCCTCCTTATAAGTTTTTTCACCAAATTTATTAATCAATTCACTTTTTACTTTTTCTGATGTTACCATTAATTGCTTAGCTTCATCATCTGCATAATATACTGGTACTTTTAAAGCTTCAAACATCTTAGCCACAGTAGATTTTCCACTACCAATGCCCCCCGTCAATCCAACTATTTTTGTTTTCATTTTTTTACGAGATATTCTATTTTACCTGGCAGTACTTTAACATCGAAAAGTAAGTCTGGTTTTTTAATAATTTTTGGGATTAAATAATCTAAATTATTTTGTTCTGTTTCCTCAAAATCACAAACCACTTCAAAACTATTTTTAGAAATTTTGTTATAATCTTTTAATGCAACTTGATAAATTACTTTAAGTTCTTTAGGGTAAGTTGTTAAAATATAGTTTTTTGGCAAGTTTACTACTTTTACTGGAAGGTTAAATGTTCCTTCTGTTATTTTGGCCACAGTACCAGACACCATAATTTCACCTGTATTAAAGGTAATATGCTGATTAGGTTCTATTAGCTGCACTTTTCTTTCAAAAGATTCATGAATATTATTTAAAACAAGGGCTTCAGAATCAACAAACTCAATTGAATCTACATACTTCTCAGGACCAGAAGCCTGTACATAATCAGGTTCAACTTTAAATG
>JAUIJW010000112.1 GCA_030431085.1 Bacteroidia bacterium | reverse complement strand
TGCAAGCGGCAGAGAAGGCGATATGTTTTTAACAGGATTTTCACCAAGAAAACAAAACATGACTATTTATTTTATGGTAGGGTTTAATGATTTTGAAGAGCCTCTTAAAAAACTTGGCAAATGTAAATGGAGTAAATCTTGTCTTTATTTTAAAAAACTAGCCGATATAAACCTTGATATTTTAAAAGAAATGATACAGCTTTCTGTTGAAAAAACTAAGGCAAAATATCATTAGCCATAAATATTATTTAAAACTTTGGCCAACCTAATTCCCGCTTTTTGTAACTGTATTCGTACAACACCTACATATTGATATGAGTACCTATATCCTAACTTCTCACCTATTTTAGCTGATTGATAAACTTCCTTAGCTAATTTTTGAGACTCATAAGTCCAATCTAGCACATTACCACGATTAATCAATTTAAGGTCATCTTTACTCAATCTAGGCGAATTAATTGCCAATTCTGTATAACTCATCCCCCAAGAGTTTATCATATCCGAATCCCAAACACGATGTAAATTAGAGCCCTTATTATGCCACCTTACTTGGAAATCATTACCTCCTTTATCTTCTGCTTTACCAACATGTAAAGGTTGATGTAAATCGCCCATTAGATGTACTAAAAACTTTAAATAAAATACTTGATCTTCTACACTAGAATTTTCATCCTCTAATACTTTTATACAGTGGGCAATACCTTGAATAATATCACCTTGTGGATTTTTTTCAGAATTTTCGTATTTACTATCAAAAGGAAAGTTTACATAATGCCAAGCACTAAACTTTTTATATCGATCATCGGATTTAATTTCATCCCCATAAGTTGAAACTAAAGCCAAAGATTGTCCATCTAAAAGGTTTTGTATTTTTTTGTGCGCTTTTTTGGTGAGGTACTGTTCTGCTATTTCACCTACAGCACGATGCCCGGTAGGACCCCATTCTATTTTTGAAGTACAATTATAATTAGCGAAACAATGTACTGTGGCTATTAAAAGTAAAACAATAATATTATTTTTCATAACTTTTTAATGTTTGTAATTATCATCCCAATTCATAACTTCTGGTTCTCCCAATTTCCTTTCAGATTTTGCAATTACCATAGACACAGCTGCATCTCCAGTTACGTTAACAATGGTTCTACACATATCTAGAGGCCTATCTACTGCAAAAATCAAAGCCAATCCCGCCTCTGGTATTCCTGCTTGTGCTAAAACAATAACCAGCATAACCATACCAGCACCTGGCACTGCAGCAGAACCAATACTAGCCAAGGTTGCTGTTACAATTATTCCAAGCTGCGTCCCTAAGGTTAAATCCATGCCGAATGCCTGAGCAATAAACACTGCCGCCACAGCTTGATACAAACTTGTACCATCCATATTTACGGTTGCTCCAACTGGTAGCACAAAACTTGCAACTTCTTTTTCTACGCCTAAATGTTCATTAACGCGCTCCATTGTTACGGGTAAGGTTGCAGCACTTGAGCTTGTTGAAAATGCCAAAAGCTGAGCCGGAGAAATTCCTCTTAAGAAAAAAGTAGGTTTCTTTCTTGTAATAATATAAACCATAAGTATATAAAAAGCAATCATAGAAGATAAGCCAAGAACTACGGTTAAGGCGTACCAACTTAATGCTTTAAATAAATCTACGCTAGGAGATTCAACCACTAAGGCTGCCAGTAAAGCAAACACCCCAATAGGCGCCGCCAACATAATCAAATCTATCATTTTAAGTATCACGTCATTAAAGCCATCGAAAAAATCTTTCACTACTTTTGATTTTTCTTCAGGAATTAATATCAATCCAATACCAAAAAAGATGGCGAAAAAGATAACCTGAAGCATATTTTTGTTTTCACTAGAAGCCCCGATAATATTATCTGGTATTAAATCTTCTAATGCTTGTAGCGGGCCTTTGTCCTGCTGTTTTATGGCTTCATCTTTATACTTTTGAGTACTTTCTGTATAATTACTTACTAAATCTTGTCTTGTACTTTCTGTAATTGAATTACCGGGATTTATTAAATTTACAAAGACTAAACCAATTGTAACAGCAACAACAGTTGTAACCACATAGGTTAGTATGGTTTTACCGCCCATTTTAGAAAGTTTTGAAATGTCTTTTAAATCAGAAACTCCTTTGATTAACGAACCTAAAATTAAAGGGACAGCAATTAATTTTAAAGCATTAATAAACATTGTTCCAAAGGGTTTTACCCAATCTTGCACCAAATCTTTTCCTTGTTCAAAGCTTGCCATAATCACTCCAAATACCACGCCCAGGGCCATTCCAATTAAAATTTGCCAGTGCAATGCTAGTTTCTTCATACAGAATTTTATTTTTTTTCGAAAGATACTAAAATATAATTTGTAACTTTAAACAAGATCTATAAATCAAACGAACATTATGTCAAATATATCAGACCTTTTAAGTGGCTCTACTGGCCAGACCTTAATTGATGGTATTAGCAATCAATTAGGAATTAAAGAATCCGATACCAATCAGGTACTAGGTTCTGCTATACCATTAATTTTAGGCGCTTTAAAAAACAACACCAATAATTCGGATAGTGCTTCTAGTTTATTAAATGCACTGAATAATGATCGTCACAATGGCAGTTTATTAGACAATTTAAGTAACGTTTTAGGCGGACAATCTATCGATGGTGACGTACTGAGTGATGGTGCCAAAATTTTAGGCCACGTTTTTGGTGGACAAGAACATAACGCTGCAGCAGCCATTAGCAAATCTAGTAACGAGAGTACAGATAATGTTATGAATATCCTCAAAGTAGTTGCTCCTGTAATACTGTCATATTTAGGTCAAAAAAAATCTAACAATAATATTACTGACTCAAGTGGATTAGATCAACTACTAGGCGGATTGATGGGTAGCGAATCTGAAGCACATCAAAATGCTGCTTCAATGTTACAAAAATTTGATCAAAACGACAGTACTATAGGCGATTTAGCCGATTTAATTTCTGGAAAAGGTGGCAACAGTGGTCTAGGAAGCCTATTAGGTCGCTTTATGAAATAACCCCTCAAACATGACGAAAAATTAATGCAATTCTGCTTAGCATTTTACTTAGAGAATTGCGTTAATTTTTTATTTTTGCTCAAAATTTATTCATGAAAAAGTTAAAAGAGCGTTGGGGCGTAAAATCGAACAAGCAAGTTATTATTATCTTAATCGTTTTTGCTGTTACTGGTTATACTTCTTTATTAATAGCTAAGCCATTCTTAAATTTCATTGGATTATCTCAAGACGGCACTAATCCATGGATATACAGACCTCTACGTATCCTATTAATTTTCCCTATTTACCAAGTACTCATTGTCGCTTTTGGCTGGCTTTTTGGAGAGTTTAAGTTCTTTTGGAATTTTGAAAAAAAAATGCTTCGCCGACTGGGATTTGGTAAGTTCTTAAAAGAAGACTAGTGCTTTTTCCATTTATATACATATAACCAAGTTAAGGTAAACGAAGGAAAAAAATCGAACCCTGGTACCGCTTCCTCAACAAAAGAAATAATACCACCTATTTTACCAACATAACCATCATACATTTTCACCATTAAATAAGCAGAAATTGGTGCCCAAAACACATCTACAAAAGGAAACACGTAAGACACCATACCCAATAAATCAAAAACCACACTATAAATTAACTTATTTTTTTTTGTTAAACCGTTTAAATTCATTGTGTTATTTTGTTTTTGAGGCGTACTTTTTCATAAACTTATCTAATTTTGGATTGATTACGGCTCTGCAATACCCTTGATTTTTATTGTTGTTATAGTAATTTTTATGGTAATCTTCTGCGAAATAAAACACATCAAATGGCACTACCTCAGTTACAATGTTGTTATCATACACCTTTTCATTTGTTAGTAGATTGATTATTTTTTCAGCTTCCACTTTTTGTGTTTCATCATGATAAAAAATAACTGATCTATACTGAGTGCCAATATCATTACCCTGTCTGTTTAGCGTTGTAGGATCGTGCGTATAAAAAAATACGTCTAGTAATTCTTTATAAGAGATAACTTCTGGATTATATTTTATTTGGATAGCTTCGGCATGCCCTGTACTTCCGGTGCAAACTTCTTTATAAGAGGGGTTCTTAACAGATCCGCCAGAATAACCTGGCATCACATTTTCAACACCTTTCAACTGCATAAAAATAGCTTCTGTACACCAAAAACATCCATTACCAAAAGTAGCAACTGCTGTATTGTTCTCCATATTTTCAAATGACTTTTTTGTAGTTTTTATATTTTTTTGGGCATTCATCTCGCAAGATAAAAGCACAAAAATAATGACTGTACTTAATAAAACTCGCATTATTACTTTATTTTTAATCCTTTGACGACAATACAGACACTTCATTACATCAATCTCTAATAATTCCGGTAGGAAACTGAACTACGCTTTCCGCACCATTTTTAGCTACACTGGCTACACCAAAAAGATAATTATCAATTACCAAGTTTTTTAAGTGATATTCATGTACCTTACCAATGAAAATACTCTTTTGCCAATTTGGTGCGTCTGTATCTCTGTAATATATTTTAAACCCTAATAAATTAGAATCATCAGCAACATCCCAACTTAAAGTAGTCGATGCTTTAACAGCTCCTCCAATTTTCACATTAATAGGAGCAATCGGTGCCGAAGCTAAAGAGGCTAATGTTATGGCATTAACTGCTGTTAATTTAGCCACATATTCAAAATTTACACCCTCGATAACATCACCATATTTTATTCCATTTTCAGTTCTTAAATCTTGATGTTGTCTATTGTAATTTTCATGAGTTTCCATAATTCTTACGCCTGGAAATCCCTGGTCATTAAACGGTTTATGGTGCCCCCCTCTACCAAATCGATCTAAGCGATAAATCAATTTGGCGTCTAGATTGGTCATATATTGATCTGTAAGTAAATCAATATACCGGGCTAGTTGCCTTGAAGGACCATCAACCTCGCCCCCATAGTAACGCATCATATTTCTTTGTCGCTCGGTTATTGTTGCGGGTACAGCTTCAGAAAATATTCTAAATGAGGTATTATCCACAACACCATCTATTCCCTCTATATTGCCTATCATGTCATTATTAAGCACACCTATTATTTCCCATCCTTTTTCTTTTGCCACCTCAGCCAAATGTTTGCCGCCATATAGCCCTTGCTCTTCTCCAGAAAGTCCAACATAAATAATAGATGCTGGAAACTTATACAGACTTAAGAGTCTGGCTGCTTCTAAAGTACCAGCAATGCCGGTTGCATTATCATTAGCCCCTGGTGCATCGTCCATAAAATTATTAACATTAGAGACTCTGGAGTCAATATCTCCAGACATGATAATATATCTATTTGGATAAAGGTATCCTTTTTGTATTGCTAGTACATTAACAATCTCAACATCATGAACTAATCTTTTACTGTTAGCCTTCTCAAAATTTCTTTGGTATACCACTTCTAGACATTGATCACAATCATTAGAAATAGACTCAAACTCTTGTTTTATCCATCGTCTTGCCGCACCAATACCACGTTGATTAGATACAGTATCAGACAAAGTATGCCGTGTTCCAAAGCTTACTAATGCCTCTATGTCATTCTGGATATTTTTAGCAGAAACTTTACTGGTAATTTTAAATAATATATCTCTAGTGTTCTGAATATTATTTCTTTGACTATAACTATTTAAAGCAACAATTAACACACCTAAAAAAAAGGTAATCTGTTTGATTTTACACATTAATGATTATTTTTAATATTATATACTAAACCCGCGCGTATTATTATCTCTATTTTTTAAATGTTTTTAAAGCCTTAACTACATGCTTTATCATGTCATTAGTAATCTCTAAATGGGTTACCATCCTCAATTTTCCTTGCCCCATAGAAATCATTAAAACACCCAGCTCTTTCATTTTATTTAAAAATACATTTTCATCAATACTCTCAATCAAATTGAAAATAACAATATTGGTTTCTGTAGGTTCTACACTTTTTACATACTCTAAGGACGACAGTTCATTGGCCAAAATTTTAGCTTTATCATGATCTTCCTTCAATCTTAACACGTGATGATCTAAAGCATAGATACCTGCTGCTGCTAAATACCCAACTTGTCGCATCGCCCCACCTAGCAGCTTTCTAATCTTTAAAGCTCTTACCATATCTTCTTCTTTACCCAACAAAACAGATCCTATAGGAGCTCCTAAACCTTTTGACAAGCAAATTGAAATCGTATCAAATATCTTTCCGTACTGCTCTGGTGTTTCTTCGGTTTCAACTAAAGCATTAAAAAGCCTGGCCCCATCTAGGTGGTACCGTAATGAGTTACTTTTACAAACATTAGCAATCTTTTGTAATTCAACATATTGCCAACAAGATCCACCTCCTTTATTGGTTGTATTTTCTACGGTAACTAAACTCGTTTTAGCCAAATGAATATTATCAGGATCGTTAATTTTTTCTTCAACCTGATTAGCTGTAAACATCCCTCGTTCTCCATCAATCAGCGCACATGATACCCCCGAATTAAATGCTGCACCTCCCCCTTCGAAATTATAAACATGCGCCCATTTATCGCAAATCAATTGCTCTCCTGGCAGTGTGTGGATTTTAATAGCTACTTGATTGGCCATTGTACCGGATGGAAAAAATAATGCCGCCTCCTTATGAAACATTTTTGCCAATTTGTCTTGTAACTTTTTCACTGTTGGATCCGCATCAAAAACATCATCTCCTACGTGGGCATCCATCATATATTTTAACATTTCTGGGGTAGGTTTGGTAACCGTATCACTAATTAAATTTATTTCCATCAAATCAATTTGAAAGTTTATTTTTGTCGTATGGTAACATCAGATCAAATAAAAGATATTCAATCTCGCATCGGCAAGTTAAAAACCTATTTGGAAATTGACAAGAAATTAATTGAAATTTCTAATGAAGAAGAAACCGCTTCGGATCCGGAATTTTGGAATGACCGAAAAAATGCTGAAAAATTAATGAGATCTTTAAGAGCTAAGAAAAAATGGGTTCAAGATTATCAACTTCTTAAGACTGAGGGAGAAGATCTTGCTGTACTATA
The DNA here is from genome assembly GCA_030431085.1 of Bacteroidia bacterium. Classification (GTDB taxonomy): domain Bacteria; phylum Bacteroidota; class Bacteroidia; order Flavobacteriales; family Flavobacteriaceae; genus Lutimonas. The sequence continues at coordinate 536 of JAUIJW010000112.1, read as the reverse complement.
CGAATTCTACAAAGAAGGAGAAGCTTCTGATGAAGATGTTGATAATCAATACAATAAATTATTAACCTTTTTAGAAAATTTAGAATTTAAGAACATGCTATCTGATGAAGGCGACAACTTGAGTGCGGTACTACAAATAACTGCTGGAGCTGGCGGAACCGAAAGTTGTGATTGGGCTCAAATGCTCATGCGTATGTATATGATGTGGTGTGAAAAACAAGATTTTAAAGTTAAAGAGCTTAACTATCAAGAAGGTGATGTAGCTGGTATAAAAACAGTTACTTTAGAAATTGAAGGTGAATACGCCTTTGGGTATCTAAAAGGAGAGAATGGAGTACACAGATTGGTAAGAATTTCTCCGTTCGATAGTAATGCTAAAAGGCACACCTCATTTGCCTCGGTATATGTATACCCCTTAGCTGATGACTCTATAGAAATAGAGATTAATCCAGCAGATATTACATGGGATTTTGCAAGATCTGGCGGCGCTGGAGGGCAAAATGTAAACAAAGTTGAGACTAAGGCCATCCTCCGTC
>JAUIJW010000111.1 GCA_030431085.1 Bacteroidia bacterium | reverse complement strand
CACTTTGATCTGATTTAGAGTGATATTATATTTAATAATATCACTCTATAATTTTTTGGCTGTTATTGTTGGATTGTCTCAAAAATCTTTTCATTAATGGTGATTGATGCATCATTTCTCAATTCTGCCGTCATATTGATCACTTCATTATTGATGGCTGTTCTTTGAATTTGTGAGGCAATATTATCACTTTCATCTTCAGATATTACCATCCCACAAAAAGTATCAACAGCTATAAAAAAATATACGTTTAAAGATTTTGCAAGTAATCAAGAGGTGCGCTGGTGTCCAGGTTGCGATGATTATGTTATTCTTAATGCCATGCAAAAGGCTTTACCAGAAATAGGTGTAAAACGAGAAGATATCGTATTTATATCGGGTATTGGTTGCTCATCAAGATTTCCGTATTATATGAATACCTATGGCATGCATAGCATTCATGGTAGGGCGGCGGCTATAGCAAGTGGCACTAAATTAGCAAATCCAGATTTGAGCGTATGGATGATTACCGGTGATGGAGATAGTTTAGCCATCGGTGGCAATCATTTTATTCACGTACTTCGTAGAAATGTTGACATCAATATTTTATTATTTAATAATGAAATATATGGCTTAACAAAAGGCCAGTTTTCGCCAACATCTTTGGTGGGTCAAAAAACAAAATCTTCACCTTACGGTAATACACAGCCACCTTTTCATCCCGGTGAACTGGCGCTGGGGGCTCAGGCCAGGTATTTTGCTAGGATAGGCGGTAATGATACCAAACAAATGACTCAAATTTTTATAGAAGCCGAACAGTTTAACGGAACTTCAATGATAGAAATATTACAAAACTGTGTCATTTTTAATGATGGATGTTTTTCACAGTATACAGATCGTACAGTAAAGGCAGATCAACAGTTGTTTGTTGAGCATGGTAAGCCTATGATTTTTGGAAAGGAAAGAAATAAAGGGTTGGTATTAAATGGTTTAATGCTGGAAGTAGTTGATATAGATGGAATTCATTACAAAGAAGATGATATTCTCGTGCACGATGCACAATGTCAAGACAATACACTGCATATGATGTTGGTAAAACTTCAATATCCTTTGGTTACCGGAATTATTAGGAGTTATGCCGATAAAACCTTTGAAGAGCGAGAAGAAGAGCTCACAAAAGAAGTACAAAAAAACTCTAAAGTTAAAAAGGTAGATGATCTCTTTTTTTCAGGAGAAACCTACCAAGTAGAATAAATAGAAATTAATCCAATGAATATATTACATATAAGTGCCGAGTGTTTTCCAATAGCAAAAGTGGGTGGTTTGGCAGATGTTGTAGGTGCATTGCCTCAATATCAAAACAAAATAGGTGTAAAATCTAAGGTTGTGATGCCTTATTATAACAATGCTTTTGTAAAAAAAAGAACTTGGGAAAAGTACTTTTCTTTCGATTTGAATATTGAGAATCAGCGCCATACCGTTGAAATTTTAAAAGGAAATTTAAAACTAGGCTTTGAACTTTTTCTAGTTAAAATAAAAGGCTTTACAGATAGAGAAGAAGTGTATGGCTATGACGATGATTATAAAAGATTTTTAGCATTTCAATTAGCCGTGCTTGATTTTGTAACCAAAAATAAGTGGTCTATCGATGTTTTTCATTGTCATGATCATCATACTGGGCTTATCCCATTTTTGATGTCGTATGCAGATAAATTCCAACATTTTAAAAATACACCCTCTGTATTTACCATTCATAATGCACAGTATCAAGGGCAGTTTGGATTTGAGTACTTGCATTTGTTTCCAGAGTTTGAAAATGGCCGTGGAGATATATTAGATTGGAATGGTACGATTAATCCGTTGGCCGCTGGTATAAAAAGTGCTTGGAAAGTTAATACAGTCTCTCCTACTTATATGGAAGAACTAAAATTGAAGGCTAATGGTTTAGAAAAGTTGTTATCCTACGAAAGTGAAAAATGTATGGGCATCCTTAATGGTATAGACACTAAAGTTTGGGATGCTGCCACAGATCGAGCTCTGGTTAAAAATTATGCACAAAATAATATACAATCAGGAAAAAAAGCTAACAAGAGAATGCTTTGTAAGAAATTCAATCTTGATGAAAATAAACCATTAGTGGCATTTATTGGCAGGTTAGTGTATGAAAAAGGTGCAGATTTATTTCCAGATATTTTTGCTGACACTTTAAGTAAAGGGAGAGTAAACATTTTATTACTTGGTTCGGGGCAAGATCATATTGAATCTGAACTTCGATTACTCTTACCTTCATTTCAAGGCTGCTATAATGCATATTTTGGTTATGATGAACAACTGGCCCATCAAATTTACGCAGGGGCAGATTTTATTTTAATGCCTTCTAGGGTAGAACCATGTGGTTTAAATCAAATGTATGCTTTAAAATACGGGACTATACCTGTGGTGAGACGCACTGGAGGTTTGGCCGATACCGTAATAGATATTGGGGATGGTGGGTTTGGTATCTGCCATAATCACGCCAGTGTTGATGATGTTTGTCATGCGATGGATAGAATTGTAGAATTTTATGAAGATCAAATAAATTTTAGAAAAATTCGTAAAAAAACTATGCGAATTGATCACTCTTGGGTAAAATCTGCAAAAGAATACGTAACTTTATACGAATCTTTAAAAATTAATTAAACTATGTTTGAAAAAAGTGTTTTAGCAATTATTTTAGGTGGAGGTCAAGGTTCAAGATTATATCCATTAACCGCAACCAGATCTAAACCTGCTGTACCAATTGCAGGAAAATATAGATTGGTAGATATCCCCATTTCTAATTGTATTAATTCTGATATTAAGCGAATGTATGTGTTAACTCAGTTTAATTCAGCATCCTTAAACAGACATATAAAAAACACGTATCACTTTAGTTTTTTTAGTAAAGCCTTTGTAGATGTGCTGGCAGCTGAGCAAACACCCCAAAATGAAAAATGGTTTCAAGGTACTGCAGATGCAGTAAGGCAAAGTATACACCATTTTAAGCGTCATGATTTTAAATATGCTTTAATTCTGTCTGGTGATCAATTATATCAAATGGATTTTAGAAAAATGCTAGATGCACATATCAAAAGCAAAGCAGAAATTTCAATTGCAACATTACCAGTAAATGCTAGCGACGCCACAAGTTTTGGGATACTAAAAACAGATAAGAAAAGCTTTATTAGTTCTTTTATTGAAAAACCTGCGGCAGATTTATTGCCAGATTGGACCTCTGATGTTAGTGATGATATGAAGAGTGAAGGTAGAAATTATCTCGCTTCTATGGGTATTTATATATTTAATAGCGATTTGCTGTTTAAATTATTAGATAATCAAGATACAGTAGATTTTGGTAAAGAAATTATTCCGCAATCTATAGACAATCATAAGGTGTTAAGTTACCCTTATGAGGGTTATTGGACCGATATTGGTAATATTGACTCCTTCTTTGAAGCAAATCTTGGGCTTACCGATGATATTCCTAAATTTAATCTCTACGATAGAGATAAAAGAATTTATACTAGAGCTAGAATTTTGCCGACTTCAAAAATTTCGGGTACCACGCTTAATAAAACAGTAATAGGAGAAGGTTGTATTATTCATGCGGCTAAAATAGAACGATCTGTTATTGGTATACGTTCAAGAATTGGGCATGAATCTACTGTTATTAATACCTATATGATGGGTAATGATTATTATGAAACTCTTGAAGATATAAGCAATCATAAAATTGAAAGCCTTAAAGGCATAGGTGAACGCTGCTTTATAAAAAATGCAATTATAGATAAAAATTGTACCATTGGTGATGATGTTAGAATTAATGGAGGTCCGCATTTAGAGGATACAGAAACAGACTTATACGCTGTTAAGCAAGGTATTGTAGTGATTAAAAAAGATGCTGTTATACCAAATGGGTTTGTAATATAGCCGTCTAAATAAAATAATATGGCTAAAGTAGAAGTACATTCATTTTTTACAGATTTTGATATTTTGTTGTTCAAGTCTGGAAAGCATTATAAATTATACGAAAAATTTGGAGCCCATCCTATCGTGTTAAATGGGGTAAGCGGCACATATTTTTCGGTATGGGCACCCTCGGCAAAATCGGTGGCTGTAATTGGTGATTTTAATTATTGGAATGATCATCAGCACAGGTTATTTGTACGATGGGATGAATCTGGTATTTGGGAAGGGTTTATACCCGATGCCAAAGAAGGGATGCGCTATAAATTTAAAATAGAAAACCATCATCAGGTTAGCACAGAAAAAGCAGATCCTTATGCGTTTTATGCCGAAACTCCACCAAATACAGCATCCATCATAAAAAGTATCGCCAATTACCGTTGGAAAGATCAAGATTGGATGGGGTATAGACAAAATAAAAACGGACTTGATAAACCATATTCTGTCTATGAATTACATTTAGGTTCTTGGATGAGAAATGCCGAGGATAATAGCTTTTTGAGCTATCAAGATTTGGCCAGTAAACTGGTAAAATATCTTAACAAGATGCAATTTACCCACGTAGAGTTTATGCCTGTAATGGAGTATCCTTACGATCCATCTTGGGGATATCAACTAACGGGTTATTTTGCACCTTCGTCAAGATTTGGCTCACCTCATGATTTAATGTATTTGATCGATAAACTTCATCAAAATGATATTGGAGTAATTTTCGATTGGGTACCTTCTCATTTTCCATCAGATGATCATGGTTTAGGTTATTTTGATGGGAGCCATTTGTATGAGCATCCAGATCCTCGTAAAGGGTATCATCCAGACTGGAAAAGTTTAATTTTTAATTATGGAAGAAACGAAGTAAGGTCATTTTTAATTAGCAATGCCTTTTTTTGGTTAGATAAATATCATGTAGATGGTTTAAGGGTAGATGCTGTAGCATCGATGTTGTATTTAGATTATTCGCGAGAGGATGGCGAATGGGAACCTAATATGTATGGTGAAAGAGAGAATTTAGAAGCGATGTCGTTTTTACGAGAGCTAAATCAAGAAGTTTATAAAAACTTTGAAGGTGTACAGACCATTGCAGAAGAATCTACCGCTTTTCCAGGCGTAACTAATCCGCCAGATTTAGGTGGTTTAGGTTTTGGTATGAAATGGATGATGGGATGGATGCATGATACACTCAATTATTTTGCTAAAGATCCGGTCTATAGAAAATACCATCAAAATGATATTACATTTAGTTTAACATATGCCTTTACGGAAAATTTTATGCTGCCCCTGTCACATGATGAGGTAGTATATGGTAAACAGTCTTTGCTTAACAAAATGCCAGGAGATGAATGGCAGAAATTTGCTAATTTAAGATTGCTTTATGGCTATATGTTTACTCACCCAGGAACTAAATTACTGTTTATGGGTGGAGAGTTTGGACAATCGGAAGAATGGAACTTTGCACAAAGTTTAGACTGGCACCTGTTGCAATATAAACCTCATAAATCGCTCCAGACCTATGTTAAAGAGCTTAATCAATTCTATAAAAGTCATCCAGGGTTATATGAGAAAGCCTTTAGCCAAGATGGATTTGAATGGGTAAATTACGGAGACTATCAAAACTCTGTAATTTCATATATCCGTAAGGGGCATGATCAAGATAATGATGTTGTGGTGGTATGTAATTTAACACCTAGTGTGTATGATAATTACGATATTGGTCTACCCAGACAAGGAAAATTAAAACAAGTTTTTAACAGTGATTATAAACGATTTTTTGGTAGCGGTATTACTAATTCTAGGGCTGTTTTAATAAAAGATAAGCCTAGAGATGGTAAAAAGTTTTCAGCAACTATAAAATTACCACCATTAGCTTTTGTTGCTTTTAAAATTGTTTAAAAACCTTTTAAAATTTAAAAATAAATTAGTTGATTTACGTCGAATATAGATGATGAAATATGATAATAAATACAAAATTACAAGACAAAGGAAATCAGTTTCCTTCACAGTTAAGTGAAGTAAACAAAGAAGCAGATAAAATATTTTTCACTTCAGAGAATGGGGTGGTTTTACAAATAACAGTATTAAGAGACAGTGTATTGCGATTTAGATTCGCTACAGAAAATAATTTTGAACCAGATTTTTCATATGCCATAGCACAAGATGCTATTAGTGGTTACAACCATTTAAGCATTGAAGAAACTTCAACCGATTATAAAGTGATCACTTCAAAATTGATATGCCAAGTGGCAAAAATTGATTTGAAAATCAAAATTTTTGATGCCAAGGATCAATCAGTGATCTGCGAAGATGAGCTCGGGTTTCATTGGGAGGAGAATTATGCCGATGGAGGCAATATAGTAAAAATGAGTAAAATTGCTCAAGATGGTGAAAGCTATTATGGATTGGGTGATAAGCCCGTACACACCAACCTAAGAGGTAAAAGGTTTGAAAACTGGGTTACAGATTCTTATGCCTATGGCAGAAATACAGATCCAATTTATAAAACGATACCTTTTTATATAGGCTTACACCACAAAAAATCATACGGTGTATTTTTTGATAATACTTTCCGTTCTTATTTTGATTTTTGCCATGAGAGAAGGCATGTTACTAGCTTTTGGGCTCAAGGCGGTGAAATGAATTATTACTTTATTTATGGTCCTAAAATGGAAGACGTTATTGCGAGCTATTCTAATTTAACTGGGGTGCCGGAAATGCCGCCGTTATGGGCATTGGGATATCATCAATGTAAATGGAGTTATTATCCGGAAAGTAAAGTTAGGGAAGTTGCTAATAAGTTTAGAGAATTACAAATACCTTGCGACGCAATCTATTTAGATATTGACTATATGGAAGGGTTTAGGTGTTTTACATGGAACAATGAGTACTTTCCCAATCCAAAAAAAATGGTGAGTGATCTGTCTAAAGATGGATTTAAAACGGTAGTAATTATTGATCCTGGAATAAAAATAGACAAGGATTACAGTGTATTTAAAGAGGCCTTAGAGAAAGATTATTTTTGTAAAAGGGCAGACGGACCTTATATGAAAGGTAAAGTTTGGCCAGGTGAGTGCTATTTTCCAGATTTTACTAACCCAGAAGTTAGAAAATGGTGGTCGGGTTTGTTTAAAGAGTTAATTAGTGATATTGGAGTCAAAGGCGTTTGGAATGATATGAACGAGCCAGCCGTGATGGAGGTGCCTAATAAAACCTTTCCAGACGATGTAAGACATCATTATGATGGGCATCGTTGTAGCCATAGAAAAGCGCATAATGTTTATGGTATGCAAATGGCCAAAGCCACTTATCAAGGGTTAAAGCAATTTTCTTATCCAAAAAGACCATTTGTTATTACCAGAGCTGCATATTCTGGTACGCAGCGATATACTTCAACTTGGACAGGTGACAATGTAGCTACTTGGGAACATTTGTGGATTGCAAATATTCAAGCACAACGCATGAGTTTGTCTGGCTATTCTTTTGCAGGATCTGATATTGGTGGTTTTGCGGAACAACCTACAGGTGAGCTTTATACAAGGTGGATACAGTTGGGTGTTTTTCATCCTTTTTGTAGAACACATTCATCTGGAGATCATGGCAATCAAGAGCCGTGGGCTTTTGATGAGAATGTAATGAGAATAGTTAAAAAGTTTATCGAAATAAGATATCAGCTATTACCTTATTTATATACT
>JAUIJW010000110.1 GCA_030431085.1 Bacteroidia bacterium | reverse complement strand
CCATTCCTGTTTTTAAGGCTTGACCTAAAGAAAGAATATTACCATTAAATTCTTTAAATTTTTTAATTCCCATAAAAATAACAGCAGCCATAATTACAAAGCCAATGACGCCCATTTTCCAATCTTGCTCATAATGCTTACCAAGAGCATACATGATAACATTTAATAAAATTGAAATTGTAGCTAATATGACACCGTAGTTGAGTATAATCTGTTTAGGTGAGGCAGTTTGATTTTCCATGTGATAAGGTTTTAAATTTGAACAAATATAATTAATAATATGTATTGGCAATTAAATATGTATTGACAATTATAAGTGCTATTTCGTAATAAAAAGTTACAAAAAAAGCTTGCTTTATTGTAAAAGGGTTGTAAATTTGCAGCCGGCAAGTCCTACACAACCAGCTCCCTGAGAATCCTCCAGGGCGGGAACGCAGCAAAGGTATTAGGTTGTAGCGGTGTGATGTAGGTAGCTTGCCTTTTTTTGTGCTTTAAATTTATCTTTTCTGTATTTAGATTTCGTCATTTACTTTTACCATATTTGTATGGTAACTCAATGAGTTCGAAGCTTAGTTAATTCAATTAATTTTTTAGTAATTTGTATTTATGTCAAAAGTAGTATTAATCACTGGGGCATCTTCTGGAATTGGCAAGGTTACGGCCGAGTACTTAACCGATAACAATTTTAAAGTTTATGGCACCAGTAGAAATCCACAAACTAATTCTTTATCTTATGAATTGATTGCTTTAGATGTAACAAAACCTTCGAGTATATCTGTGGCCATTAATTATGTTAAAGAAAAGGAAGGCTGCATAGACGTACTTATCAATAACGCTGGTATGGGTATTACTGGCCCAATTGAAGATACACCTACGGCAGAGATGCGACGAGTTTTTGAAACCAATTTTTTTGGTGCCATTGAAGTGGCAAAAGCAGTTTTACCACTTATGAGAGCGCAAAATTCTGGCTTGATTATTAATATCACTTCCATTGCAGGATATATGGGCTTACCCTTTCGGGGAATATACTCTGCAACCAAAGGAGCCTTAGAATTGGTAGGCGAGTCACTTCGTATGGAAGTAAAACAATTTGGTATTGAGGTGGTTAACGTAGCTCCTGGTGATTTTGCCACTAATATTGCCACTGGGAGATATCATACTCCAGTATTTGAAGATTCTCCGTACCAAAAGATATATCAAGATAATTTAAATACGATGAATGCTCATGTTGATCAAGGTGGAGATCCTATAGAAATGGCAAAAAAAATTGGTCAAATCATTCAAAAAAACAAACCTAAGGCTCATTATAAAGTGGGTAGTTTTTTACAAAAATTTTCAATTATCTTAAAAAGAGTTTTACCAGACCATTGGTATGAAAAAATGTTGATGAATCACTATGGAATGTAAGTTGACCAGTGATTAAGTTGGAAAATAAAGTAAATTTAGAGAAGGTTTTTGAGTAGGGAAATGAAATCTTATCAACAATAAGGAGCAGTGGTTTTATAAATGATTGATAAAAACTATCTTTGTCGAAAATTAAAACAATTTTCATGAAATTTTTTATTGACACAGCAAATTTAGATCAAATTAAAGAAGCTCAGGCGCTTGGGATTTTAGATGGTGTAACTACCAACCCATCGTTGATGGCCAAAGAAGGTATTACTGGAGAAGACAATATCATTAATCATTACAAGGCTATTTGTGATATTGTTGAAGGCGATGTGAGTGCAGAAGTAATAGCAACAGATTTTGAAGGAATGGTGAAAGAAGGAGAAGCCTTAGCAGCTTTAAATCCACAAATTGTTGTAAAATTACCAATGATAGCAGATGGTGTTAAAGCCTGTAAATATTTTTCTGATAAAGGCATTAAAACCAATGTAACATTGGTGTTTTCTGCTGGTCAGGCACTATTGGCAGCCAAAGCTGGGGCCACTTATGTCTCACCTTTTATTGGTAGGTTAGATGATATATCAACTGATGGATTACAGTTGATTTCTGAAATAAGAATGATTTATGATAATTATGGTTATACTACAGAAATTTTAGCGGCTTCAGTTCGTCATACCATGCATATTATTGATTGTGCTAAGATTGGTGCTGATGTTATGACGGGACCAATTAGTGCTATTCAAGGGTTGTTAAAACATCCATTAACCGATATAGGTTTAGCAAAGTTTTTAGAAGACTATAAAAAAGGCAACTAAAAATTCCATGTAAAAACAATGCAAAACCTCATAATATTAACATTATGAGGTTTTTTGTTTTCGATAGTAGAACCTTTTATTTTAATCATACGATTAACCAAACTATGATTCAAGAATTCTATAAAAGCACAATTTTATTTTTTAAAAGTAGCAACCTCCAAAAAGGAGTGATTTTGGCTATTTCTATTGTGGTGCCTGTTTCAATCCTCATTACTATTGGCCGTCCAGAACTCTCTTTTTCTGTGGGCATAGGTGCATTATTAAATGCACCTAGTGATATTCCGGGGAGTTTAAAAAGAAAAGTAAATAGCATACTCGTAAGCATTTTGCTAACCTCTGTAATTACCTTTTTAATCATATTGGTTAAACCGTATTTTTTTATTCTTCTGATAGCCATTTGTCTTTTAGCCTTTTTAATATCACTTATTGCTGTGTTTGGGTTTAGAGGAGCTTTAATTTCATTTTCTGGATTATTGGCTATCGTATTGGGTTTAATCAATAAGGATTATAATATTGAACAAGCACTGTTTCATGTAGCTTTAATTGCTGTTGGAGGATTGTGGTATCTGTCTGTGTCTTTATTTTTTCATTGGTTAATGCCTAAAAAAGATGAGGATGAGCTATTAAAAGATACTTTAAAGTTAACAGCTCATTTTTTTCAAATTAGAGCCAAGTTACTGAACAGTAATAGTGCTCGTCAAGAGTTACAAATTGAAGGACTGAAGATTCAATCAGAAATTAATGAAAAACACGAAACTCTAAGAGAATCACTATTAAGTGCAAGACGACGGTCTGGGCGTTCGCATTACGATGAGAAGCGCTTGTTAATTTTTATATCTCTAATAGATATTTTAGAATTAGCTCTGGCACACACCTGGAATTACGATCAATTAGATGAGCTGTTTAAAAAACAACCCGAATGTTTAGCTTCTTTTCAAAACATGAATAATACCATTGCAGATCATCTCTATGAACTTGCAGATATCATGATTAACAAAACAAAGTTACCTCATAAGTATACATTACTCAATGCCTTAAATCAATCTTATGATGTGGTAGATAGAGTCTTAAAAGTGTCTAAAACCACAGAAGATCAGCAAGATGCTATTTTATTAAAGAATTTGTTCGATTATCAAGAAAAGCAGGTGTACGAAGTTAGAGCCATTAGACGGGTGTTGGCTAACGTAAAGAATGCTTCAAAATTAGCATTAAAACGTAAAGATGCCGATCAATTTATAACACATCAGGAGTATAGATTTAATATTATTTTAGAAAATTTCAGTTTAAAGTCACCGGTTTTTAGACATGCGTTAAGAATTACCACCTCTATTTTATGTGCCTATGTTTTGGGAACCTTAATTGGGATAAAAAATCCTTATTGGATTGTCTTAACCCTCATAGTCATTATGCGCCCAAATTATGGATTAACAAAAGAAAGAACATTTAATCGGGTAATTGGTACGGTAGTAGGTGCAATAATCGCTAGCTCCATTATTTATTTAACTCAAAGTGTTGTGTTATATGCTAGTTTAGCGGTTATTTCTTTAGTTTTTGCTTTTGCTCTTGTGCAACAGAGTTATAAAATAGCAGCAGCCTTCATTACCTTAAACGTAATCTTTGTGTATGCTCTATTAGAGCCAAATACATTCGATATTATTAAATATAGAGTCTTAGATACGTTTATTGGCGCCAGTATTGCTATTGCCGCTAGCTATGTATTATGGCCTTCTTGGGAATCTCTAAACCTAAAAGAATTTTTAAAAGAAGCTATGAAAAAGAATAGTGAGTATTTAGAGGCTGTTAAAGAATTATATCATGATAAAACGTTAGAAGCTACAGCGTATAAAATACCTAGAAAAGAAGCTTTTTTAGCAATAGCCAATCTAAACTCTGCATTTCAAAGACTTACACAAGATCCAAAATCAAAACAGAAAGAATATGAACTCATTTATGAAATGGTAACTTTAAATAATACAATTTTATCAGCGTTAGCTTCATTAAGTAGTTTTATTCAAAATCATGATATAGGCGAAGTCAGTGATCATTTTGATACGATGGTAAATTACATTGAGAATATTCTAGATGATGCCATTCATATTTTAGATAATGATATTAGAGATTCAGCCAATACTAAGGCTCAAAAGGCAGAAGAGAAGTTGTATACAACTTTTCAAGATATGATTCATCAAATAGACACTACCCAGAAAATAGTTAAATTAGAAATGCAAGATGAAAACATGATACAATTACAAGAAGTACATTTATTATATAATCAGTTAGTCTGGTTAACAAATTTATCAGAAGATTTAAAAAAATCTTGCCACAAATATTTGGCAGCATTTTAATTAATCACTTATTTTTATCACTAAAAGATTTATGAAAAGAAATATATTGTTTATTACTCTGTGCTTTGCTTTGAGTAATGTGTTGGCACAACAAAGAAATTTTCCTGTAGATACAGTAATCACCACGAGTTTTCAGGCTACGATTAATGGTGCGAAATTAAATTATAAAGCTTTAACAGGTATGCAGCCCGTATGGGATGATAACGGAAAGCCAATCGCCACCCTTAACTACACCTATTATAAACAGTCTGGGATAGATAATTTAGCCAAGAGACCGTTATTAATTTCTTTTAACGGTGGCCCAGGATCTGCTTCTGTATGGATGCATATTGCCTATACAGGCCCAAAAATTTTAAATATTGACGATGAGGGTTACCCCATTCAACCCTATGGTATAAAAAACAATCCTAATTCAATTTTAGATGTTGCAGATATTTTATACGTTAACCCAGTTAATACGGGATATTCTAGAACTATTCCAGAATCTGGTAAAGACGTTAAAAGAGAGCAGTTTTTTGGTATTAACGCAGATATAACCTATTTGGCAGATTGGCTCAATCATTTTATTACCAGACATAATAGATGGCTTTCACCAAAGTATATTATTGGTGAAAGTTATGGAGGCACTAGAGTTGCTGGTTTGGCTCTTGAGTTGCAGCAAAAGCAATGGATGTATCTTAACGGTGTTATTTTAGTATCTCCAGCAGATTATAAATCTTATGCTGCAGACAATGCACTTAGTCATGCTCTTAATTTACCATATTTTACTGCTGCCGCCTGGTATCATAATAGACTACCTCAAGAATTACAACAAAAAGATTTGCTAGAGGTTTTACCACAAGCAGAGGAATTTGCAATTCAACAACTATTACCGGCCATGGCTAAAGGAGGTTTTTTAGAAAAAGATGAAAAAGAGCAAATAGCGACAACGATGGCTAAGTATTCTGGATTAACCAAAGCTCAAATTTTAGACTATAATTTACAAGTGCCAACCAGTTTCTTTTGGAAGGCATTATTGCGAGATAAAAAAGGTTATACCATTGGTAGATTAGATTCAAGATATTTGGGCCTAGATAAAGAGCAAGCAGGAGATTCACCAGACTTTAACCCAGAACTTACCTCTTGGCTACACGCCTTTACACCTGCAATTAATTATTATTTTAAAAATTACCTTAATTTTAAAACAGATTTAAAATATAACATGTTTGGAGATGTGCATCCATGGGATCGTAGAAATGATTATACAAGAGAGAATCTTAGAAAAGCGATGGCTCAAAACCCATATTTAAAAGTACTGTACCAAACAGGGTATTACGATGGGGCGACTACGTATTTTAATTCTAAGTACTCGATGTGGCAAATGGACCCCAGTGGTAGGCTAAAGAATCGATTTACCTTTAAAGCTTACCGTAGCGGTCATATGATGTATCTTAGAAAAGAAGATTTAAAAACTGCAAATGATGATTTGAGACAGTTTATTTTAAATTCATCGAATCAGAGTGTACCGGCTAAATATTAAAATTATTGTTTTGAATAAAATAAAACGTCTTTTTCTATTACTGATGATGTTTTTGGTTATAGTGTCTTGTGATTTTATGAAGCGCAAAGAAAACCTCATTCCAATTAATCAAATGGATAAAACCTATGATTTAGAATTGGTGGCAGAAGGGGTAACTGTACCTTGGGGTATCGATTGGATTGCGGATTCAATAATGCTTGTGACAGACATCAACGGTAAGTTATATAAGGTGGTTAATAAAGAAAAAACAGAAATAAAAACAGCCTTTAGTATTTATAGAAATCGACAAGGAGGTTTGCTGGATGTGGCTGTACATCCAAACTATGTTAACAATGGTTGGATTTATCTAACCTATGCTGATAGGGCAGAAGGCAATCAAGGTGGTAATACGGCTTTAGTAAGAGCAAAAATCAGGAATGATAGTTTAATCAACGTGCAACAATTATATCGAGGGGAAGAAAATTCTACCCACGGAGCTCATTTCGGATCAAGAATATGTTTTGATGATAAAGGTTATGTATACTTTAGTATTGGAGACCGCGGAGACCGTTATAAAAACCCACAGGATGTTACTCTAGACGGAGGTAAAATTTATAGATTACAGACAGATGGTCAGATACCTGTAGATAATCCTTTTATCCATCAAAGTGGATCTAAACAAGCCATTTTTTCTTACGGTCATCGCAATCCGCAGGGTCTATTTTTTCATCCTAAGTTTAAACAAGTTTGGAGTACAGAACATGGCCCTAAAGGAGGTGATGAAATTAATATTATTGAAAAAGGAGCTAATTACGGTTGGCCTATTATTTCCTATGGTGTCACATACAAAGGGGTGCCACTAACCTTAAAAACAAGAAAAAAAGGAATGCAGCAGCCTATACATTATTGGATACCGTCTATCGCACCATCAAGTTTTGAGTATGTTTCAAGCAATAAATATCCAGATTTTGAAGGTAAGTATTTAGTAGGGTCATTAAAATTTAGATATCTAGAAGTATTAACCATCGAAAAAAATCGAGTGGTTAAAAGAGAACAAGCATTTAAGGATATCGGTAGAGTGAGATGTGTAAAACAAGGGCCAGATGGTTGTATTTATTTTACTGTTGAACATAAGGGGGTTTTTAAAATAAAGCCCTTGTAATCTGCTAACCTTAATTAATTTAACAGTATATATTTTTGATATTGAGAAGTATAGGTTAACTTTATAGCTAAAACAATGGTGCGATGACTAGGCTGAATTTTCTTTTTTTATTGATATTTTCTCTTGTATTTATGGTGGGTTGTTCTGGAGATGATTCAGATAACCTACAAACGCCCAGAAGAACCGCAGATGATGTTCGCAACGATTTTAAAAACCTACCAATAGATGCTGGAGTTAATGATTTAACGTTAGAATCACTTGTGGAAAGCATTTTTTGGGATTTTAGATTGATTGTGCCAGATGATTTATCAAGTCAAGACAGGTACCCTTTGGTGCTTAGATTACATGGTGGAGCACTTAATAATGCACCAGAAGCACATAAAACGACTGATTGTTTGGTTGAGCCTGGGTTTGATGAAAAAGAAGTTTTCATTTTAAGTCCGAACAGTAAAGGTATGTTGTG
>JAUIJW010000109.1 GCA_030431085.1 Bacteroidia bacterium | reverse complement strand
TATCAGTAATAACACATTTTTAGCACCTTCTATTTTATTATCATTCAACAATGGAGAGTCTAATGCTTTTGTTATCGCATTTTGAGCTCGATTAGTGCCAGATGCAATAGCCGACCCCATAATTGCTGTGCCACTATTAGACAATACTGTTTTAGCATCGCGTAAATCAATATTTTGTGTATAGTGGTGGGTAATAACTTCTGCGATTCCTGTCGCCGCTGTAGCCAACACTTCATCTGCCTTAGAAAAACCAGATTTAAATCCTAGATTACCATAAACTTCTCTTAGTTTATTATTATTAATAACTACTAAAGAATCTACATTCTCACGTAATTTTTCTATACCGATTTGAGCTTGTTGATTTCTCATTTTTCCTTCAAAAGAAAACGGAATGGTAACAATCCCCACGGTAAGAATATCTAATTCTTTGGCAATTTTAGCAATAATTGGCGCAGCTCCGGTACCAGTTCCCCCACCCATACCAACAGTAATAAACAACATTTTAGCTTTAGTACTAAGCATATTTTTGATATCCTCAATGCTTTCCATAGCAGATTGCTCTCCAACAACAGGGTTAGCGCCGGCTCCTAAACCTTCTGTTAGCGAAGCACCCAATTGAATTTTATAAGGCACAGGGCTATTTTGAAGTGCTTGTGCATCTGTATTACAAACGACAAAATCTACGCCTTTAATGCCTTTTGAAAACATATGATTAACAGCATTACTACCTCCTCCACCAACGCCGATAACCTTGATAACATTGGATTGATTTTTTGGTAAATCAAAAGATATGTTGCTAAATTCTATACTCATAACTCTTTTTTTATAGGGGTTTTGTTATTTATTCTGCGTTATCTAAAAAATCTCTAAACTTATCTGCCCATTTTTCAAAAATGGTAAACTTTTTCTCTTGTTTTTCTTCTATTTTACTAGTGGTTTGATCTTTATTAGGCTCTTCAGGAATCGCTTCTTTAATTTTTATTTGCTTTTCGTTTTCTGTTAAACCTTTCATCAATAATCCCACTACGGTGGCAAAAATAGGGCTCGACAGTTCTGGATCTGAATTACTTGCCAAGTGCTCATTTGGATATCCTATTCTGGTATCCATGCCCGTAATATACTCTACCAATTGTTTTATATGCTTAAGCTGCGCTCCACCACCTGTGAGTACAATGCCAGCAATTAACTTCTTCTTGCTTTCTTCATGCCCATAATTCTTAATCTCTAAAAATACCTGCTCAACGATTTCTACTACACGCGCATGAATAATTTTAGATAGATTTTTTAGTGTAATTTCTTTAGGTTCTCTCCCTCTCAATCCTGGAATCGAAACAATTTCATTGTCTTTATTCTCTCCGGGCCATGCCGATCCGAATTTCGTTTTCAACAACTCGGCTTGTTTTTCTATTATAGAACACCCTTCCTTTATGTCTTCCGTAATGACGTTTCCACCGAATGAAATAACTGCCGTGTGCCTTATTATTCCATCTTTAAAAATGGCTAAGTCTGTCGTACCTCCTCCTATATCAATAAGTGCTACTCCAGCTTCTTTCTCTTCTTGACTTAACACTGCCTCTGCAGATGCCAATGGCTCTAGGGTGATATTCCCTAATTCTAAACCAGCAGATTTTATACATCGTCCAACATTTCTAATCGAAGAAACTTGACCTACAACCACATGAAAATTCGCTTCTAGTCTACCTCCATACATTCCAATAGGCGTTTTTATTTCGGCTTGACCATCCACTTTAAAATCTTGAGGCAATACATGAATAATTTCTTCTCCAGGTAGCATCACCAGTTTATAAACCTGGTTAATTAATTTTTCTATATCATCTTCATCAATAACCTTATCAGAATTTGGTCTCGTGATATAGTCACTATGGTGCAAACTTCTAATATGTTGACCTGCAATACCAACCACCACTTTATTGATCTTTTCTCCACTTGCGCTTTCAGCTTCATCAACTGCTTGTTGAATTGATTGAATAGTTTGGGTTATATTATTCACTACCCCTCTATGCACTCCCAAACTTTTAGCTTTACCCGTACCTAGCACTTCAATTTTACCATAGGGGTCTTGCTTACCAACCATGGCCACAATTTTGGTAGTACCAATATCTAATCCAACCGCTATATTGTTATTTTCCATATTCTAGTTTTTAGCACAAACCACTTGGTTTTTGCATTTTAAGTCTATTCTTTGATAAGCGTGTAATGTGCTATCTTTTATTGCTTTTTGGTAAAACACTTTTAGATTATTCATTTTGTGCTTCAATCTTTGAAGATCTCCAAAATCTATCGTATGATCTCCCAACCTTGTTCTTAACTCAAAATGTGCCTTATCTTGTTTTACTTTTTGATGAATTCCTATAATTTGTTTTTTTAAGAATTCATCGTTTTGGATGTAATTGGCCAATTGAATTAAATCATCAATATTATTCCCCTCAACAACATCTGATGTAATTGGTACCCTTGCAGAATAATTATCAGATAAAGGCATTGCCTTACCCAATCTATCTAAATAATAGGATCCTGAATGATTTGCTACGCGAACCACCGGATTTCTTTGTGTAATTATTGCACCGAGTTCCCCACTTACTGTTAGATAAACTTCCGCATTCTCAATCATTTGATTAGAGCGCAAAAAATTTTCTAAATTATTCAAATTTATATTTTCTTTCGATTGGTTATTATCTGCCTCTAATTTTTGTATTAACAACTTATTAACTTTTTCATAACTGATAAATAAATTTTTCCCATTGTTAAAATTCACCTCAACGTGCTCTACTTGCTTAAGATTATTTCTATGCGATGCAAACCCATAAAGAAAAACCACCAAACCAAGCAATAAAGCCATTTTTATATGTTTTAAGTATTTCTTCATTTCTTCAATTTTATTTGAACTATGGCACCCTATTAATTATTCCCCTCAGACATTAATAAGGTCACCATAGTTTCAAAAAAGTATTTAGCACTATATATTATCTTTAATCAATTTTTCTATTTCATCAACAATATGACTTGTTGCTTTAGGCAAAGCTAACCGCTTGAGATTCTTACTCAATTCACCGCGCTTTTGACTATCATTAAAAAGATGAATCAAAATATTTTGAAATGATTCTAACTCACTTTCCTTAACCATCAATCCTGCATTTTCATTAATCACGGCTTGAGCATTTTTAGTTTGATGATCTTCGGCTACATTTGGCGATGGTATTAACACTATAGGTTTACCAACAATACTTAATTCTGAAATTGTTCCTGCTCCAGCCCTACTCACAATCACATCCGCCGCAGCGTATAGCAAATCCATCCGCTGTATAAACGCATGTGTTTGTACTCCTTCTATAGCATCAAATTTCTTATATTCTTCGTGATACAACGCTCCTGTTTGCCAGATCACTTGAAGCCCTAATTCTGCAAACCTTTCAACACTTTTTGCAATGGCAACATTAATCATTCTAGCGCCTAAACTTCCCCCCAAAATCACTAAAGTGTTTTTTTGAGCATCAAGATTAAAATAGCTTATCGCTTCTTGACGTTTATCTTCCAATTTTAAAAGATCTTGCCTTACTGGATTACCTGTCTTAATTATTTTTTTTGCCGGAAAAAATTGCTGTAATCCATCATAAGCCACAAATATTCTTTGTGCTTTTTGCGCAAGTAATTTATTAGTAATACCTGGATAAGAATTTTGCTCTTGTATAACTGTAGGTACTTGAAGTCGATTGGCCATGTATAATGTTGGTCCTGAAGCAAACCCACCAGTACCAATGACAACATCTGGCTTAAACTCTTTGATGATTTTTTTAGCTTTCCACAAGCTATTGATCAGCTTTAAAGGAAAACTAAGGTTTTTCAAACTCAAGTTCCTTTGCAACCCTGTTATATTTAACCCTTTAATTTCATAGCCTGATTGTGGTACTTTCTTCATCTCCATTCTACCTATTGCTCCAACAAACATGAAGTTGGCCTTTGGCCATCTTTGCTTAAGTTCATCAGCAATGGCTATTGCTGGATAGATATGACCACCCGTTCCACCTCCACTTAACAATATGTTAGCCGATTGTTTCATGTAAAATATCTAAAGGATTTTCTAATTCTTCTGATTGTTCTTCTTTTGGTACTGATTGTGCAGCACTCACACTTAAAATCACTCCAATCGCAAAACAGGTCATCCAGATAGATGTCCCTCCGGTACTGATTAAAGGCAAAGGTTGACCCGTTACAGGAAACAAACCTACAGCAACGGCCATATTAATTAAGGCTTGAAAAATAATAGGAAAACCAACACCCAATACCAATAAAGTACCAAATATGGTTACTGTTTTAGTGGCGACAATTACTATGCGCATCAATAAAAATAAATATAGAACGACCACAAAAAGCGCCCCTATAAGACCAAATTCTTCACCTATGATGGCATATATAAAATCTGAAGACGATTGTGGCAAAAAGTTCTTTTGCACAGATTTTCCAGGGCCTTTTCCATAAATTTCTCCTGAAGCAATTGCTATTTTTGCTTTTTCTGCTTGGTAATTTTCTTCTTCATTTCCACTAGCAAAATTTTCAATTCTACTTGACCATGTGCCAATTCTACTATGTTTCATGGCTTCAGGAAATGCTTTCGCGGAAAGTATAAAAAGTGCCAAAAACAAAATACCAACGCCAATGATTGAGGCAATATACTTAACAGGATATCCACCAAAAAATAACAACATCAACACCATACAAAATGTGATGGCTGTGGTGGAAAAATTAGCTGGTAAAATTAGAATCAATATAACTCCTACAGGTATCCATAACTTAAAAACACTTTCCTTAAATGTGATTTCATTTTGTTTATTTCTAGCCAAATAACGTGCAACATATATCATTAAAACTACAGAAGCTAAGGTTGAAGTTTGAAAACCTATACCTATAAAAGGAATATGGATCCACCTATTAGCATTCGCTCCACCAATCACAGTACCTTGCATCAAGGTAAACAACAATAATCCAATGACAATTGGTAATAAAATCACAGATAAACCGCTAAAATACTTATAAGGTATTTTATGTACAGAATAAACAATAGCAAACCCTAGCAATAATAAAATGGCATGCTTAAATAAATAGCCTAAAGTGGTACCTTTGCCAGCTACATACACCAGGTTGGTACTAGCGCTATAAACTGGCAAAAAAGAAAATATAGCCAAAACAGCTATGATAGCCCAAATGGTTCGATCCCCTTGTATTTTGCTAAGTAGTTGTGACATTCTAATTTTTATCTATAAATTTCTTACCGCTTCTTTAAAGCGATTACCCCTTTCTTCAAAATCTTGAAAGCGATCATAGCTTGCGCATGCCGGTGATAATACAACAGTATCACCTTCTTCAGTCAACCGATAAGCAATCTTAACAGCCTCTTCAATTGATTCTGATTCAATCATAAAATCAACGACATTACCAAAAGTTTCTATAATTCTATCGTTATTCTCACCTATACAAATAATGGCCTTAACCTTTTCATTCACCAAGGGCAGCAACGTTTCAAAATCATTACCCCTATCTACTCCACCGGCAATCCATACCGTAGTACCTTTAACACTTTCAAGAGTGTAATATGAGGCATTAACGTTAGTTGACTTAGAGTCATTGATATAATGTACTCCATTAATTTTGAGCACTTTTTCAAGCCTATGCTCATCGCATTCAAAACTACTTAAGCTTTCACGGATTGCCGCTTTACGCATCTGCATAATATCTGTTGCCGCACTTGAAGCCATAGCGTTTTTAACATTGAAATTTGTTTGTAAAGCGAAAGAGGATATACTCATGATGTTATCTAATTTGTTATTGTTTATCTTACTTTTAGGGTTAAAATTGAAATCACTGCAAGCAAAATCCCTATAATCCAAAATCTGGTAACAATTTTACTCTCGTGATATCCTTTTTTTTGAAAATGATGATGCAATGGCGACATTAGAAATATTCTTTTCCCAACGCCTGTTTTCTTTCTAGTGTACTTGAAATAAGACACTTGCATGACTACAGATAAATTTTCTGCTAGGAAGATACCTGCTAATATGGGTATCAATAATTCCTTTCTTACTGCAATTGCTAATACGGCGATAATACCTCCAATGGTTAAACTACCTGTGTCGCCCATAAAAACTTGTGCAGGGTAAGTATTGTACCATAAAAACCCCACTAAACCTCCTACAAATGCACTAATAAAAATTGTCATCTCTCCAGAATTTGGAATGTACATTACATTGAGGTAATTAGAGAAAATAATATTACCAGACACCCAAGCAAAGATGGCTAATGCTAAAACAATAATCGCAGAGCTTCCGGCGGCCAAGCCATCAATACCATCTGTTAAATTGGCGCCGTTAGAAACAGCTGTAATAATAAAAATCACCACCAATACAAAAACAATCCATACATAATCACGAGCACCCTCACCCATCCAAGCAATTAAGTCTGCATAGTCTAATTCATTATTTTTAACAAAGGGAATTGTTGTTTTTGTTGATTTAAGAGCGTTGCTAAAATTCTCTGTAGGTAAAGTTGACGAAGTAATTTCAATATCTTTTGTAACTGGTAATTTTTGCTTAACCACTACATTGGGATTAAAATACAACATCAACCCTACAAATGCTCCTAGAGTGATCTGACCAATAATCTTAAAGCGCCCTTTTAGACCATCTTTATCTTTTTTAAACACTTTAATATAATCATCGATAAACCCAATCATTCCCATCCAAAGTGTAGTAACCAACAAAATGATAATATATACATTATCAAGTTGTGCAAAAAGCAACACCGGAACTATAGTGGCTAAAATGATGATAATACCCCCCATGGTAGGCGTACCTGCTTTTTCTTGCTGACCTTCAAGACCTAAATCTCTTACAGACTCTCCAATTTGTAAGCTCCTTAACTTATCAATAATCGTTCTACCGTATATGGTAGATATTAATAATGAAACCCCAAATGCTAATGCCGACCTAAACGAAATGTATTGAAACAACCCCGCACCAGGTAGATTATAATTTTGGTTTAGATAATCAAAAAGATAGTATAACATTTGAGTTAATTATTATTTATTTAGTTGATTTAAAAATTGTTGAGCTATTTTATAATCATCAAAAGATCGTTTGGTTTTACCAATAATTTGATAGGTTTCATGTCCTTTACCTGCAATTAAAATTATATCGCCAGTTTGAGCTAGTTTACAAGCTGTTTTTATGGCTTGTTCTCGATCGGTTATTGAAATTGTTTTTTTATAATCTTCAGGCGCCACTCCTTCTTCCACGTCTTTAATAATACTATCTGGATCTTCAGTTCTTGGATTATCTGAAGTAATCACCACTTGATTACTTAAACTCGCAGCTATAAAGCCCATTTTAGGCCTCTTAGTTTTATCTCTATCACCACCACACCCAACAACAGTAATAACTTGCTCGTTATTAGTCCTTATAGAGTTAATAGTTTCCAAAACATTTTTTAATGCATCAGGGGTATGAGCATAATCTACAATTACATGAATACCTTGCTTTGAAACTACGTGTTGAAACCTACCATTTACATTATCTAGGTTGCTTATAATCTTCAAGCTCTCTAGAGGCTCTAGTCCTAATAAATCTGCTACTGCATAAATTGCCAAAAGATTACACGCGTTAAAAGCAC
>JAUIJW010000108.1 GCA_030431085.1 Bacteroidia bacterium | reverse complement strand
CCTAGACTCACTTGTCCTTCCTGTGTATATTTTATAGCATTTATTATTAGGTTCGAAATTATTTGTGTGAGTCTAAGCTCATCTGTTATTATCCATTTCTGCTTAAGGTTGTCATCTAATTCTAATTTAAAACTCAAACCTTTTTGTATGGCTTCATATTGATAAGTAGTATATATATCATCAATGAGCTTAGATATATCTAAAGACTTCATTTTTAAAGAAAGTTTACCTTCAGAAATTTTTTGATGATCTAATATGTCATGTACCAACCCAGATAAATTTGTAGCACTTCGCTCTAAAGAATTTAGGATACCTTCTTGGTTTTCTAATGGTTGATTCTTTTTTAAAATTTGAGTTAAACCTAATATGGTATTTAGAGGTGTTCTTAATTCATGACTCATGTTCTGCAAAAACTCATCTCTTTGGGCAATCGCTTTTTTTTCCTTTTTTAAGGATTGGTTTAACTGATGAACTTGTTCGTCAATTTTTTCGCGCATATTGGTAAAGGTTCGAGCCAATTGCCCAAGTTCATCATTTCTATGGGTTGGGAGTGTAGCATGATGCGGTACTCCTTTATCGTAATTTGAGATAGCTTTAGTGATGTTATTAATTTTTTTTGAAAAAAAGTTAACAAACAACCAAGAGACGAATATAACCGCTAAACAAATAATAACAATAATTTTAATACTTTCAAGCCTAACCATTTTAGCATTTTGCCAAAGCAAATTGTAGTTAAGAGAAGTTATTAACTTTAGTTTACGTTTGCCATTAAAATAGGATAGGTCATGACTATAAATTAGAGATTTACCAAGGTTAGCTTGTTCTATATCACTAAATTCATTATTTGATATTTCGTTTCTATTGGTATTATAATCATCATAAAAATTGGCATAACTAAAAGTTTGTTGTCCAAACATTTTTAGTGGCTCACGATTATAAAGGTATTGGCCATTTTCATCGATTAAATTAATTCTAAAATCATCACCGATCAACTGTTCAATTCTTTGGTAAAATGTATTTAGATTAACATTAATAATTACTATACCAATAAGATTATGGCCTTGATAAATAGGGCTGGCTGCTCTTAAGGTAGGAGTATGCGGCAGACTTACTAAGCCATGTTCTTCATTAAGATTGATTTCAGAAAAATAAAAAGAACCAGAAGGCATTTTAATGGTTTCTTTAAAATATTCACGGGTTCCCTTTTGTTGTAGATCTCTAGAAGCAATAATAGTATCAGTTGTTTTGTCAAGTCTTATAATTTCGCGCCCCTGATCTTCAACACCAATCAATCTTATTTGAAAATAATTGGCCTTATTTTTTAATACAGTATAAAACAAATCTTGTAAGGCCTTAGAATTCTCATTATTTCTTTGAAAAGCATAAGATTTTAGTGTAGGACTTGAAGCGATTACTGCAATGTCATTAGAGACTTCATTAAGTTGGGCATAGAATGATTGGTCTATCAAGTCTGATACATGGGTCAGTCTTTCTTTTGAGTTTTCAATGATGACCTTAGCTGATTTACGATAAATTAAATACCCCGATAAAAGTATAGCTACAACTATAAGGCTTGTAAAAAATAAAGCAAATCGGGTTACAAAAGAATTTCTGTAAATCATCTAGAACAAACAAATATTATGATTGATGTGGCAATTTAAAGCAAAATTTCTTTTTACACCAATTTAGAAGATTTCATTACTTTAGTTTTATGAATATAGATGAATTTAGACAGCACGCCCATTTAATGGTAGATTGGATGGCTGATTACCTGTCGAACATAGAGCAATACCCCGTAAAAAGCACTGTAACACCAAGAGAGGTTTATAATTCTATTGCACCAGTAGCTCCCAAGGAACCAGAAGATATGGCTACTATTTTTCAAGATTTTGAGGCTAAAATATTGCCAGGTATTACCCATTGGCAGCATCCTAATTTTCATGCCTATTTTTCGGGTAATAGTAGCTATCCATCGGTACTGGCAGAAATGTTAACGGCTACTTTAGGGGCTCAATGTATGATTTGGGATACTTCTCCTGCCGCTGCAGAACTTGAAGAAAAAATGATGAATTGGTTAAAGCAGATGATGAATTTACCCCTTAATTGGGATGGCGTTATACAAGACACTGCTTCAACAGCCACATTGGCTTCAATTTTAACGGCTAGAGAAAAGTGTTCAAATTTTCAAATTAATCGTAAGGGATTTCAAAATAATGAGGAACTAAGAATTTATTGTTCGCAAGAAACACATTCATCTATAGAAAAAGCAGTAAAAATTGCTGGAATTGGGAGTGATAATCTAGTTAAAATTCTGGTGGATGAGCATTTGGCAATGGATACCAAAAATCTAGAAGCTGCCATACTAGCCGATTTGAAGCAGAATAAAGTACCTCTATGCGTAGTAGCTACACTAGGGACCACAGGTACAACGGCAATAGACCCTTTGTTTGAAATTTCTAAAATTTGCCAACGGTATGATATCTGGTTGCATGTTGATGCTGCTTTTGCTGGTACAGCACTATTGTTAGAAGAGTATCGAGATATGGTTAAAGGCATAGAAGCTGTCGATACATTTGTATTTAACCCCCATAAGTGGATGTTTACTAATTTCGATTGCTCGGTCTATTTTGTTAAAGATAAGCAAGCTTTAATTAAGACATTTGAGATCATGCCAGAATATTTAAAAACCAATGTTGATCATCTTCAAATTAATAATTATAGAGATTGGGGCGTGCCGTTGGGTAGGCGATTTAGAGCTTTGAAATTGTGGTTTGTGATGAGATCTTTTGGTGAAAATGGGTTAAAAGAAAGGTTAAGACATCATATTAAAATGGCTAAAGATCTTGCAATAAAAATAGAAAATCATGGAAATTTTGAAATGGTAATGCCTACACATTTTAATATGATTACTTTCAGATGTGTACAAAATAAGTTAAGCTTAGATCAATTAAATGATTTAAATCGAGAACTTAATACGCAATTAAATCAATCTGGTAAGGTGTATTTAACGCATACCACAGTTAATCAAAAGTACATATTAAGAATGGTTATTGGCAAAACTTATGTAGAACAGCAACATGTAGATATGGCTTGGCAATTAATCCAAGATATCGCTAAAAGATTGATATAAAACTATTATTTTTAACTCCCAAAAACAAAAATATCCTAATTAGATGATTAAACACATTTTATTTTTAGCTTTTACTATAAGTGCGTATGGTAGTAGTTTTGCACAAAATAGTATCATTCCAATTCCAGTAGAGGTAAAGAATACCCAGCAACATTTTGAATTAAAAAGTACCCTAACCTATAAAGTGAATTCAAAAGATAAGGAGCTGTTGGAGTATGTAAATAATTTTAAGACTATTCTGTCTAAGGCAGGTATTGTTGAAGGCAATTCTGAAAATTCTTTGCAAATAGATTTAACCCAAAACACTAAAAATGAGTTGGGCAAAGAAGGCTACATTTTAGAGATAAAGCCGCAATTAATAAAGATAGAGGCTAATGAGCCAGCTGGGGTATTTAATGCATTTCAAACCATTAGGCAATTGCTACCTGCAGGATTTGAGCAAGAAGGAGGTAAGAAATTACCTGTAACTATAGCCGGCATGACGATTAAGGATTATCCTAGGTTTGAATGGAGAGGTTTAATGCTTGATGTTAGCCGTCATTTTTTTACAGTTGAAGAGGTTAAACAATATCTAGACAAGATGTCTCAGTATAAGTTTAATGTATTTCATTGGCATTTAACAGACGATGAAGGTTGGAGAATTGAGATAAAATCGTTACCAAAACTTACAGAAGTTGGCGCTTGGAGAGTGCCTAGACATGGTAAATTTGGTGAAGATAGATTACCTCCTGCACCTGGTGAAAAGCCAACAGAAGGTGGTTTTTATACGCAAGAGCAAATTAAAGAGGTGATACAATATGCTGCCGAAAGAAATATTACTATAGTACCAGAAATAGATTTTCCAGGGCACAGTATGGCAGCCTTAGCAGCATATCCAGAATTATCTACTAAAAAAGAACCAAAATTTGTAAATCCTGGGGCTAAATTTTCGGAGTGGTATGGCAATGGTAAATTTAAAATGTTGATTGAAAACACATTAAATCC
Organism: Bacteroidia bacterium; assembly: GCA_030431085.1. Classification (GTDB taxonomy): domain Bacteria; phylum Bacteroidota; class Bacteroidia; order Flavobacteriales; family Flavobacteriaceae; genus Lutimonas. The sequence continues at coordinate 3,591 of JAUIJW010000108.1, read as the reverse complement.
GGCTGATGAAAAAGTGTACGATTTTGTAGATAAAGTTTTTGCAGAAGTAGCAGAATTGTTTCCAGGAGAGTATATTCATATGGGTGGAGATGAGTGCTATCATGGGTTTTGGGAAGAAGATCCTGAAGTTCAGAAATTTATGAAAAAGCATAAAATAAAAGATAGCCATGAATTACAGAGCTATTTTGTAAAGCGAGTGGCAAAAATTATTGAAAAGAAAGGCAAGAAAATGATTGGGTGGGATGAGATTCTTTATGGTGGATTGGCAGATGGAGCAGCGGTGATGAGTTGGAGAGGTATGAAAGGCGGTGTAGAGGCTGCGAAACAAGGTCATAAAGTTGTAATGTCGCCTACAACATTTGCTTATCTTGATTATACTCAAGGCGACCATAGTGTAGAAAATATAATTTACGCCGATTTAAGCCTAGAAAAATCTTATAGTTTCGAGCCTGTACCAGAGGAGGTAGACGATAAGTATATTTTAGGAGGGCAAGCCAATTTATGGACAGAGATGGTAACGACTATGCCTTTTGCCTTTTATATGACATACCCAAGAGCATTGGCTATTGCAGAGTCGGTTTGGAGTCCTAAATCACATAAAAATTGGGATAGCTTTGTAACACGAGCCATAACTCATATTAACCGATTCGAGGCGGTTAATGATAATATTTCAAAAGCAATTTACGACCCTATTGTAAATGTGTATGAAGAGGATGGTAAATTGATGTGCAGCTTGAATAATTCAATTCCTAATACAGAAATTTACTATACGATTAACAATACTTATCCAGTAAAATTTGGAATAAAATATGAAGAGCCTTTCGAATTACCTGTTGGTAAATATGCTTTAAGAGCTGGTACCTATATAAATGATAAGCCCATAGGGAGAGAATTGATAATTAATAAAACGGAATTAGACCAAAGAAAAGGAAAAAAGAAATTTAGTGTAGAGGATTTGTTTGAAGAATAAAAACTTACAACAATGAAAAATTGGATTGTTATTTTAATGGTAAGCTTTACTCTTTTTTGTTGTAAAAAAGAGGAGGAAGTAAGCTCTTTAGACCCTGTGAACTGGGAAGGTAGATTGGCCAATAAATCAATGCTAGACTCATTGCAACAAGGCGAAACTTATCTGTCAGTTTATTCGCAAATTTATAGTCTTACAGAACATGTAAAACATGATCTTACCGCTACCATTAGCATGAGAAATACCAGTTTAAAAGATACTATATATGTAGATCGGGCAGATTATTATGATACGAAGGGCAATTTAATTAGAAATTATTTTTCGAAATCTATTTATTTAAAACCAATGGAAACAGTAGAAATTGTAATAGATGAAGTAGATCAGGAGGGAGGTACAGGTGCTAATTTCTTATTTCAATGGAGCACTGTGAAAGGAGTAAATGATCCGCTTTTTGAAGCAATAATGATTTCGACTTCTGGTCAACAAGGTCTATCGTTTACCACACAAGGAAAACGAATTAAATAGCTATAGATAGATTAAATATTTAGACCTTATTTTCTTAAATTGATTAATATCCTTTTGCCATGATGCCCTGATGTTTTTAGGCGAAACACCAGACTCTAATTGCTGTTGTAGCTTTTCTGTGCCGGCATGAATGGTAAATGTTTTACCAAAAAAATCTTGATCTTTTGGTGTTTTGTGATAAGCATCTACCAACCATTCAATATTAACCTGATTTAAAAAAGGGGTATTACTTAAATCTATTCCATAACATAGCTCACCATTGAATTTAGGTTTTTTCGACCCAAAATTGGGCTTTGGAGTGTATGAAAATGCTGTTTTTGGAAAAAATGGAGCACCATAACGTTGAAACTGATAATCTGTACCTCTACCTGCATTAATAATGGTGCCTTCAAAAAAACCTAGGCTAGCGTATAAATTGATCGACTTATCGTTGGGCAAGTTAGGCGAAGGTCTAATAGGTAAGCTATAAGTCTTCGAATGGCTGTAGTTTTTAAGTGGTATAACCGTGAGGTCACATTTAATATTATTTTTTAGCCATGCTTCTCCATTCACCATATTAGCGTATTCACCTATGGTCATTCCATAAACCAATGGGATAGGGTGCATTCCTACAAACGATTGATGTTTTTTTTCTAAAGTAGGGCCGTCAATATAGTGTCCATTTGGGTTAGGTCTGTCTAAAACTATTACAGGTATATTCTGCTCGGCACAGGCTTCCATTATATAGGTTAATGTAGAAATATAGGTATAAAATCTAACGCCTACATCCTGTATATCAAACACAACTAAATCTATGCCCTTTAAAACTTCAGGCTGTGGTTTTTTATTTTTTCCATAAAGGGAAATTAAAGGTAATCCAGTTTTTTTATCGGTATCATTTTTAACATGTTCACCGGCATCGGCCTTACCTCTAAAGCCATGTTCTGGTGCAAAAACCTTAACGATATTGATGTCATGTTGCAATAAAGAGTCTACTACATGGCTATATTGCTTGTCATTTTTAAAAATAACGCTAGTTTGATTGGCTACCAATGTTATTTTTTTATGCTTTAATAAAGGGAGGTAGAGCGCAGTTCTGTTAGCTGCAGGAACAATATCTTGTTGCGCAAAACATGTAGCAAAAGAAAAAATTAAAATTAAGATTAGAGGCTTTTTCACAAAAAAGAAATATGTATTTTTGATGCTCATCATTTTATAGCATTGAATTACGAATTATTTATAGCAAAGCGCATTATAGCTTCCAAGAAACACAAAAGTAGTGTTTCGTCGCCTATTATAAAAATATCAATTGTGGCCATCGCTATTGGTGTTGTGGTGATGCTGTTTACCGTAGCAACTAGTATTGGCTTACAAAAAAAAATTAAACAAAAAATATCTGGGTTTAATGGTGATATACAAATTAGTAATTACGATGGTAACAACTCAAAAATTACGGTAGTACCTATATCGAAGAACCAAAATTTCTATCCAAATTTTAATGGTGTTGATAATATCAAAAGTGTACAAGTATTTGCTACAAAAGCAGGAATAATAAGAACACCTACTGAGTTTGAAGGCATAATTTTAAAAGGCGTAGATCAACAATATCGTTTTGATTTTTTTAAGGAATATTTGGTAAGTGGAGACTTTCCAAAATTTGGAGATAAAGCTTCTAACCAAGTATTAATTTCTCAAACAACTGCTAATAGGTTAGGTTTAAACACTGGAGATGAGTTTCATATGTTTTTTGTGAAAAATGACCCCAATAAAATCCCTAACTCAAGAAAGTTTACAGTTTGTGGTGTCTTTAATACAGGATTTAATGAATTTGATGAAAGCTATATCATTGGAGATATTACACATATTCAACGCATAAATAAATGGAGTAAAGATGACATAGGTGGTTTTGAGGTATTTGTTAATGATTTCGATCAACTCAAAGAAACTGGTTATCACGTTTATAACGCCATAGATTCAACCTTAAATGCTTATACTATTGCAGAAATGTTTCCAGCCATTTTTGAATGGTTAAGTTTGTTTGATACTAATGTGGCTGTTATTATAGGTATCATGATCATTATTGCAGGTATTAATATGATTACTGCATTACTGGTGCTTAT
>JAUIJW010000107.1 GCA_030431085.1 Bacteroidia bacterium | reverse complement strand
ACAACAGTGGCAGCACCAATGGTACATGATACACTACCAATTTTAAACATAAAATCGTATTTAAAGAAGCCTCAATTACCGTATATGAGGTTACCAGGACTACAAAAAATAAAACAAAATGATATAGTGGTTTTTAGTTGGCCAGTAGATACCGTAGAAAGATTTTTTCATAAAACAGATAGAAAGATACGCAAGCCTATTGATAAAAAATCTAATTATGTTAAGCGTTGTGTAGGCTTACCGGGAGATTCGTTAGAAATAAGAGATGGCTATGTTTATATTAATGGTAAGAAAAATGAGCTGCCAGATAGGGCAAAACTTCAATTTTTTTACGAAGCTAATACCGAAGGCAAAGAGCTAAACGTCAATACCTTGAGAAACAGGTATAATGTTAGAGAAGGAGGGCGATTGCAGAATGGAAACTATATTTTAAATTTATCTGAAGAAGATGCTGCCTTGGTAGCTAAAAATCCTACTGTTAAAAATTTAGAAAGACGTATAGAACCTAAAGGAGGAGTAGATGATGTTTTTCCGGAGAGCATGAATTTAGGATGGAATCGCGATAATTTTGGACCTATATATATTCCTAAAAAAGGTGAATCTGTAGCTCTAAACAAAGAGACTTTACCTTTTTATAAACAGATTATTGTAGAGTACGAAAAAAATCAATTAGCAGTAGATGGGGATGATATCAAGATTAACGGTGAAACTGTTAATCAACATACTTTTGCCCAAGACTATTATTGGATGATGGGGGATAATCGCCAAAATTCTGAAGATTCGAGATATTGGGGTTATGTACCATTTGATCATGTTGTAGGGAAACCTGTTTTTATTTGGTTTAGTTGGAATAGTGATGGTAAAGGCCTTGATAAAGTGCGTTGGGAAAGACTGTTTACTACGGTTGGAGGTAAAGGAAAACCGGTATCATATTTTTATTATTTCTTGGGTGCTTTAGCGCTATATTTTGGTATCAGTAAGTATTTAAAGAAGAAAAAAGAAAATGCTTAATGGGTATTGTTTATCCTACCTACTTTGCTCCAATCACGCAGTATATTATTTATGCACAGTACAACCATGTTGAAGTGGAAGTCTACGATCATTTTCAAAAACAAACGTATAGAAATAGGTGTTATATCTTAGGTGCCAATGGTGTGCAACTACTTTCTGTACCTCTAGAACATCAAAAAGGTTTGAGTAACACCATCTCAAAAGATGTTAGAATAGATAATAGTACTCAGTGGCAAAGGCATCAATTAAAAACCTTAGAGACAGCCTATAGGTCATCACCTTTTTATGAGTTTTACGAAGAAGAAATTCAAGCTATTTTTAAGACCAATTTTAAATTTTTAATCGATTTGCAACAGTCTAGTTTTGAGGCTATTAATGATTGTATTGGATTGGGGCTTAGCTTTGATAAAACTAACGAATTTAAACCTCTGGAAACTTTAGAAAATGACTATAGATGGTTGGTTAATGCTAAATTGAAGATGAATTTTGATTTAGATCAATATACTCAAGTATTTTCGGATAGACATGGATTTGTATCAAACCTCAGTATATTAGATTTAGTTTTTAATGAAGGTCCAAATGCTTTAAATTATTTAGAAAGTCAAAAATTACCTGACATCAAGACATAAAAAAATCCATACGTTAATAGTATGGATTTTTTAAGATTGAATTCACATTCTCTCTATTCCCCCTTTTTTTTATTTTGTGTAGCGTACTTCTGTTTATTAATTTCATCTTGAAGCTCTCTTCTTACCTTTTGTTCTCTTTCTAAAGCTCTAGCTTTAAAGGCCTCAAACTCTTCCTCTGTTTCGGCTAAAGAAGCATTAGCTTGTTTAGTAATAGCATTACTATTTTTAAATCTATAAATAAAAAATAATAGAAATAATACCAGAGTAAAGATGATAGACCATAATAGCGTATTATAAGACGACTTGGTCATGGGTAACCCTAAAAACTTAATATTGTCTTTCTCTTTGGTTACATTTGTTAAATTGTCATTGGTGGTTTTAAGATCAGATTTTAGATTGCTTATTTCGGCATCTTGAGTCTGTACAACTTTTCTTGTTTCAGATAAGTCCTTTCTTAAAGATTTCAATGAATCTAGAACATTTCCCTTTATTTTTTGGAAGTTAGTTTTCTTAACTACTTTATACTCTTGATAAGAGCCAGATTTTTTATAAAGGTAGTTAAACTGACTTTCTATGGTTCCAGAATTTAACGAAGGCTTAGGGTCTTCATTATCATCTTGAGCAAAAGCCAAGCTAGTCATTAAAAGTGCAAATACCATGATGAGGTAGGTATGCTTTGAAAATTTCATTGTTGTTATTGTTTTGATTAAGTTTAACTCATAAAACTAAAAAAAATTGTATGAGTCGTCTATTTTTTTCGAGGGAAAGAATATTTTTACTAACTAATTGATAGCTAGTAAAGTGATTGATTTACGCGCCCAAAATTAAATTATTTTTTAAAAAGGAACAAAATTATTTTAAAACTTGTTTCAAGATACTTACTGGATGATAGGCAATTCTTTTAGTGCCATCTAAAATTTGATGCCTGCAACTGGTTCCTGCTGCAGCTATAATCACTTCTTGATTGGTATGTCTCACTTTTTTAAAAATAGAATCTTCTCCTACCTGCATACTCAATGAATAATGCTCTTTTTCGTAACCAAAAGAACCTGCCATACCGCAACACCCAGAATTATAAATACTTACTTCGAAATTTTGAGGTAAGTTAAGCATGTTAAATGTATAAGATACTTGAGATAATGCTTTTTGATGGCAATGACCATGAATTTTAATTTGAGCTTTTTTATCGGTAAACTGATTAACTTTGATTTGTTGAGCTTTAATTTCATGGTTGAAAAATTCCTCAATAGTATAGGTGTTTTTGGCAATAGTTTGGGCAGCTTTTTTGTCATCGGCTAATCTTAAATATTCATCTCTAAATGTTAAAATAGACGAAGGCTCTATACCAATTAAAGGTGTTTTTTCATTAATTATATCTTTAAAATATGCTACGTTTTTATTGGCTAATATTTTAGCATAATCTAACATACCCTTAGAAATAGCACTCCTACCGCTTTCAGCATGAGGTGTAATTAAGATATGGTACCCAAGTTTTTGCAAGGTGTAAACAAGGTCTTTACCAATTTCTACATCGTAAAAGTTGGTAAATTCATCAATGAACAAGTAAACTGCTTTTTTAGACGGGATTGGAGAATTATTTATGAGCTGTTTTTTTAACCAATTTTCGAAAGTTTGATTTGCCAATTTAGGAATACTTCTTTCTTGAGCGATGCCTAAAACACTTTTAGCTAACGAAGTATTTAAGAAGGCATTGGTAAGTTTAGGCATTATCATGCCTAGTTTGTTATATTTTACATTGTAAGCAAACAATTTACTCCTCAATGGGATACCATTTACACTTTGATATTGATGTAAAAACTCTGCTTTTAAGGCAGCTACATCTACATTACTAGGACATTCTTTTGCACAAGCTTTACAGCTTAAACATAAATCAAATACGTTTTTTAATGCTGAATGATTAAACTTGTTATGATCTTTAGGATGTGTAAGAAACTCGCGTAAAGCATTGGCTCTGGCTCGAGTTGTGTCTTTTTCATCTTTGGTGGCCCGATAACTTGGGCACATTGTGCCACCAGCTTCAACCGATTTTCTACAATCACCAGATCCATTGCATTTTTCTGTTGCTCTTAAAATACCCAGAGAATCACTAAAATCTAATAAAGTATCAATTTGTGGCTCATCACGGTCTGCTTGATATCTTAAGTTTTGATTCATAGGAAAGGGATCAATAATTTTACCTCTATTAAAAATATAATGAGGATCAAACAATTGTTTAATACGTTCTAAAATTTGGTAGTTTTTGTCTCCGAGCATCAGTTTTAAAAACTCAGATCTTACAATGCCATCACCATGCTCACCACTCATTGAACCGTTGTACTTTTTTACCAATTGAGCCACATTGGTGGTAATCGTTTTAAAAAGTGAAACGTCACTACTTTTCTTGAGGTTAAGAATGGGTCTTAAATGTAATTCCCCCGCACCAGCGTGAGCATAGTATACAGCTTTTTGCCCGTATTGATCCATCATGCTTGTGAACTCTTCAATATAATCAGGTAAATCAGACACTTCAACAGCAGTATCTTCTATGCAGGCCACGGCTTTATTATCACCAACTATATTACCCAATAATCCAAGTCCGGCTTTGCGTAAAGAATAAGCTTTTTCAATATCGCTTCCTTGAAGAATGGGGTAGGCATAACCAAAACCGCAATCTTGTAGAGTTTTAATTAGTTGATGGGCTAAATTTTCTGAATCTTCTGTTGATTCTGCTAGAACTTCCATCATTAGTATTGCTTCAGGGTCACCATTAAGAAAAAAGCGATTCTGCGACTGTTCTCTATTATTTTTAGTGCAATCTAAAATGGTTTTATCCATAAGTTCACACATGTATAGATCATGCTTCATGGCAACAACAACTGCTTTTAAGCTCTCTTGAATGCTGGTGAAATGCGCGGCTACCATGGTGCTGTGCTTTGGTGGTAAATCATCAAGTTGCAATTTAATTTCGGTTGAAAAGGCCAGAGTACCTTCGCTACCGCATAGTAGCTTTGCTAAATTGAATTGATGTGGAGTATCTGAAAAAACATCAGTGTCGATTAATTCGTCTATGGCATAGCCATTGTTTCTGCGGTGAATAGATTTTTTAGGAAACTCTTTAATGATTTCATCTCTTACCTCATTAGGTTCTAGTAAATGATAAAGAGTCTGATAAATTTTATTTTCTAATGATTGCCCACTTTTCTTTTGATGAAATTCTTTCTTAGATAACCCTTTAAAAGTCACTTCACTACCATCAGAAAGTATAGTTTTAAGAGCAATAATCTTGTCTCTTGTAACACCATACTTAATAGAAGTAGTGCCAGATGAATTGTTACCTACCATACCTCCAATCATACAACGGTTAGAAGTTGAGGTATTTGGACCAAAAAATAGACCATAAGGTTTTAAAAATCGATTAAGATCATCTCTAATAACTCCAGGTTCAACCGTAACCGTTTTATTTATCTCATCAAACTCTAATATTTTAGTAAAATGTTTAGAAACATCAACAACAATGCCGTCTCCTACACATTGGCCAGCTAATGAAGTTCCTGCAGTTCTCGGGATTAGTGATATTTTTTCACGATTGGCAAAGGCAATGATTTTTTTTAGATCTGTACTGTTTTTAGGAAAACAAACTGCCAATGGAATTTTTCTATAAACAGAGGCATCAGTGGCATATATATGCTTATGTAAATCATCCATTTTAAATTCACCTTCTAAAGATGAGGCTAGTTGAGATAACGCAGGATTTAATTCGGTCATAATAGGTTAAGAAATTTTTGTACCGTTTATTATATTTTCTGAAGGCTGGAGTAGAACCACTTCATCATTGTTTTGAATACCTAAAACCAAACATTCACTCATAAAATTGGCTATTTGTTTAGGTTTAAAGTTAACAACGGCACAAACTTGTTTGTTTAATAGATTATCTTTTGTATAAAGTGCTGTGATTTGAGCACTTGAATTCTTTACCCCAAGACTACCAAAATCAATTTTTAATTGATAAGCAGGTTTATTGGCCTTTGGGAAATTATTAATTTCTATGATTGTACCAATTCTTAGGTCTAATTTCTGAAAATCTTCAAACTGGATGAGATCCGTTGGCATGTGTAATTACTTTTGTATTTTTGGTTAGATTAATAAAATACTAAAGTAACTATAATTTAAGAAAAAGTATGGCTAGAACACCGTCAAATATGTTGCCTTTAAATACAAAAGCACCCGACTTTACTTTATTAAATACAGTGGATAATAATTTATTGTCGTTAAATGATTTAAGAGGAGATAACGGTACTGTTATTATGTTTATTTGCAATCACTGTCCATTTGTTATTCATGTTAATGACATGCTAGTTACTTTGGCCAATACTTACCAAACTATGGGTATTAGCTTTATAGCAATATCTTCTAATGACATTGATAATTACCCTGAAGACTCACCTCATCTTATGACAGAAGTGGCAAAACGATTAAAATATCCTTTTCCCTACTTATACGATGAAGATCAGTCGGTTGCTAAAAAGTATGATGCGGCTTGTACTCCAGATTTTTATTTGTTTGATGAGTATTTAAAATTAGTGTATCGGGGTCAGTTAGACGATTCTAGGCCTGGTAATGAAATTCCGGTAACAGGAAATGATTTAAAACAAGCGATGGACAACCTATTAACCAAAAAGAAAATATCTTCGTTACAAAAGCCTAGTATTGGTTGTAACATTAAATGGAAACCTTAGTAGGCCCAATGTTCTAATTTTATTTTGTTGAGAATATGTGCATAGTGATGTTCGCCGTGCCAGGCATAGATGCCAATATTTTCTTTAAGACTGATGGTGTTACCACTTTCTGGATGCACAAAAGTTTTGTTTAACTGATTTGTATCTAAGTTTTTTAAAAAATATGTCCATTTGGCATGTAATGCCGATAAAGCTTCAAGTGATAACTGGATTGGAGCAGTTTTAGTATCGTCTAGTTCTGCCCAGAGTTTTTCATCATAAACTTTTATGATAGGGTTGTTTTCTGTAAGAGCCCATTTAAATCTAATATAACTATTATGATGACTATCGTATAAATGATGTACCACCTGTCTAATTGTCCATCCTTCAGGTCTATAAGGTGTGTCTAATTGTTTTTGGGTTAAATTAGAAACTAAAGTAGTTAATTTTTGAGGTAATAATTCGATAGATTTTATCCAATTAGTAATATGTTGTGGAGTAATTTGTAGAGGAATATCTGCCTGACCTATAGGGTATTTTAACTGATACATAACTTGTGTTTTTAGGCTAAAATAAAAAAATGCTCCAGTAATGGAGCATTTTAAAATCTTATTGTATAAAGTGTTTGTTATTATTTAACATCCATCAATTCTACATCGAAAATCAATGTGGCATTCGGTGGTATAACACCTCCAGCTCCTTGGCTACCATAGGCTAAATGCGATGGGATAACCAATCTAGCTTTATCTCCTACCTGTAAGAGCTGTAAACCTTCATCCCAACCTGCGATAACTTGACCGATACCAACAATAAAATCAATAGGTTCTTTACGCTGATAAGATGAATCGAACACTTTACCATCTGTTAATTGTCCTTTATAATGAACTGAGATTTGCTTTCCTTTTTCAGCTTTTTTACCGCTTCCTTTTTGGATGATTTGATATCTTAAACCACTATCAGTTTTTTCAAATCCAGCAGCAATTTTATCTAATTCAGCTTCAGCTTCAGCTTTAGCCTCTGCAATTCTTCTTTCTCTTTCACCTTCAAAAGTTCTAAAAGCTTCGATAGCGTTAAAGTTTTGAGCACTTTCTCCAACACGGATAATTTCTACATCTTTAATCTCGTCATCTTGTGCAATACTATCAACCACATCTTGACCTTCAACCACTTCACCAAAAACAGTGTGTTTGTTGTCTAACCAAGGTGTTGCAACATGGGTGATAAAAAATTGGCTGCCATTAGTTGCAGGACCAGAATTGGCCATAGACAATATGCCTGGTTTATCGTGTTTTAATTCTGGATGAAATTCATCATCGAAACTATAGCCAGGGTTGCCTGTACCAGTGCCCAGTGGGCATCCTCCTTGAATCATAAAGTCTGCAATGACACGGTGAAATTTTAAACCATCGTAGTATTTTTGA
>JAUIJW010000106.1 GCA_030431085.1 Bacteroidia bacterium | reverse complement strand
ATAGACATTTATCATCACCAATAAAGCCGAATCACCAAATCCAGAAAATTCTACATTATAAGATTCATCTCTGGTATCTGGATGTTCTAGTACTATTTGCCTTACCCCCATTACAAAAGCTTCGATTAATGCAGGGGGAGTATCATAACGAATACCTAACTCTGTGGTATACCTTCTAAAAGTTCTTAATCCTTTATTATTAACTTCAACTTCAGTAACCTTACTATTTGGAATTTGAAATACAGATGTATCTGCGGCTCTTACTCTTGTTGACCGCAACCCTACTCTTTCAACCACACCAATTACGTTACCAATTTCTATCCAATCTCCAATTCTAAAAGGTTTATCTAGAAAAATAACAACCGTACCTATAAGGTTTTTAACAGAGTCTTGAGCGGCAAAAGCAAAAGCTATACCACCAATAGAAGCACCAGCCAATACAGCCTTTGGATCTACCCCAAATAATGTTAGCAGTTTCAAAAACCCACCAAAATAAACTAATCCGTAAAGAATTTTTCTTAAAATTGGTGATAGTTGCTCATCTAATTTAGAGTGTGTATGTTCTGTTCTTTTACTGTAAAGCGCCATTAAGCCCTCTATCAAATTGATTACCACTAGCACCCAGAAAACGGTTTCAAAAATACGTAACCCTAAAAATAGATAGATATTCCAATTAACGAGCTGTAATGAAGGTAGCACTTTCTGTATCAGATTGATTAGAATAATTATGGTAATAGATCTCACCAACCTCTTTGTTAGCTTTTCTATTAAAAAATAATTATTTTGTAAAAGTGATTTCTCAATTTTTCTTATAACGAATGTCATTAGTGGCCTAATAATATAATAGGCAATAACACTTAAAATAATCAATAAGGTAACACCTAATATTTTCCAAATTTCTATTGAAGCAATTTTATGCGTCTTTAAATCTGGAAACTCTTCTTGAATCCAGTTAAGATGCCATGGAAAAATTTCATTATAAAGCGCATCTAGTTCTTCTACTGTTTGCTTAGAATAGTACCAATTTTTACCAATTTTTTCAACATAAATATCTGGAAACTCATTGGGAAAGGGTGTGTAAATTTGTCTTGCTTTTTCTAAGCTTTTCAATGGATTTATTACAGAATCTCGATATTCTGGATCATTGGGAATTTTATTAATATCGACATATAACCCTTTACCATCATAAATTTGCTTAAGTTTTATAGCCTTACTTATCTTTTCTTTTTTAGATAAACCATGAATAGTCTTTGCTGCCTCAGATGGTTTGTAATTCTCAGACATTAAGAAATACAAATGCGAATAAATTGTGCTTCTGGGGTTTGATAAATCGGCTTTTTCTTCATTCTGAGACCACATTAATGAACTCATCAACAAAAATAATAGCAATATTTTTTTCATTCAAATAACAATTTTCAAATACAACAATTTACTAATTAAAAGCTTTCTTTTTTTGTTTTGGCATAATGCTTACAAACTCTTTCTTTTTTGGATGTTTGTTCTTTTTACTGCCTTTATAAGCGCTCTTTTGCAGGAGTTTAGCAACCAAATCATCTCTATTTACTTTTTTAAGTGTATTTCTAATCCAAGTGTGATTTTCTTTTTTATACCAAAAGAAAAAACGGTGTTGATCTGCTTTCTCCTTTTTCGTTTTTGGTGTATAAACTTCTTTTAAGGTGTACGGATGATACCCACTATAATAAATAACTGTAGCTACCGTCATTGGTGTAGGTGTAAACCCTTGAACTTGTTCTAGTTGAAACCCCATATCTTTCGTTTCAACCGCTAAATTCGCCATATCCTCTACCTCACAGGCTGGGTGATTGGATATAAAGTAAGGAATTAACTGTAGATTAAGCTTTCGTTTTTTATTGATTTGATCGAACCTCTTTTTGAATTTATGAAAATATTTAAAAGACGGTTTTCGCATTAGTTTTAACACGGCATCCGACGTGTGTTCTGGTGCCACTTTTAAACGTCCAGACACGTGATTTGTTATTACCTCTTCGGTATATTCATCTAACTCTTTCGGATCTGCTGTTTTATTAAATTCTGGCACTAACATATCGTACCGAATACCACTGCCTATATACGATTTTTTTACTTTGGGATGGGCATCTACTGCTTGATAAATCTCTGTTAAAGGCTTATGTGAAGTGTCTAAATTATGACAAATTACTGGAGAAATACACGATGGTGCTACGCACTTATCACAAATCTCTTGTACCTTACCCTTCATTTGATACATATTGGCAGACGGCCCTCCAATGTCGGATAAATTACCTTTAAAACCAGGCATTTGAGTTACTTTATCTACCTCGTCTAAAATAGAGCGTTTACTTCGGCTAGCGATAAATTTACCTTGATGTGCAGAAATCGTACAAAAACTACATCCGCCAAAACAACCACGATGAATATTGATTGAAAATTTAATCATTTCGTAGGCTGGAATGGGACCCCTATCTTTATATTTAGGATGTGGCAATCTAGTATAGGGTAGATCGTAACTTGCATCGATTTCTTGTTCGGTCATCGTTGGAAATACCGGATTAATAACTAAGTATTGATCTTTAACTTCCTGTAAAATTCTTCTGCCTTTTATTTTATTTGATTCTTGTTCAATAACTTTAAAATTAGCAGCAAACGATTTTTTATCTTTTAAACATGTTTCATGAGAATGGATAGCTACATCATCCCAATTTTTATTCTTAGGAATCTCTTCTTTAGAATTCGCCAAAAAACCCGTTTGTCTGATCGTTTTTAATGATTCAAATGGCACTCCTTTTTGCAGTAAATTAACCAGTTCTCTTAAGGGCTGCTCTCCCATACCATAAACCAAAAGGTCTGCTCCAGAATCTGTTAATATATTAGGTTTTAAAGTATCGCTCCAATAATCATAATGGGTAACTCTTCTTAACGAAGCTTCTATACCTCCTATAACTACAGGTACATCTGGAAACTTCTCTTTAACTATTTTGCTATAAACAGTGGCTGCATAATCTGGTCTAAACCCTTTATCACCATTAGGGGTATAGGCATCTTTATCTCGTCTTCTTTTATTCGCCGTATAATTACTTACCATTGAATCCATTGCACCAGCGGTAACCGCAAAAAACAAGTTTGGTTTACCAAATTTCGTAAAATCTTGCAAATTATCGTTTACACTAGGTTGCGGTACTATTGCCACCTTTAAACCAAAACTTTCTAATATCCTACCTAATACGGCGGGACCAAAAGCTGCATGATCTACATAAGCGTCGCCACTAAATATAATTACATCTAGTGTTTCCCATCCTCTTATTCTTGCTTCTTTCTTAGTTGTAGGCAACCAATCAGAAAGTTGAAAGTTGTTTTCCATGGTGCAAAATTACGTTAAATAATTTTCATCGCAGAACTGACTCTAAATTTCTTATACACAAGGCAATATAAAGTTAAAAATATCTTAACATTTAAACCTTATATAATTTCGTAAGTCTAAACGGTATAAACTATTAAAACATCAATTATGAAAAAATTACTCACCTTAGCCATTATCTGTATTTCTACCTTCGCTTTTGCACAAGATAGAAAATCTGGCACATCGGATTTCTCTCAAGACCAACGCACTGAATTACAAACTAAAAAAATGGTGTTAGCCTTAGATCTCACAGATGCACAATATCAAAAAATCGTGACTTTAAAGAAATCTCAGAAAAACAAGTTGCAAAAACTAGATAAAGAAGCTTACCAAAATTTAACGGCTGATGAAAAGTTTGAGAGAAAAAACGATATGCTAGATGCCCAAATTAGCTATCAAAGAGAAATGAAAAAAATACTTAGTGACTCTCAATATGATCAATGGAAAAAAATGAGGCATAAAAAGGGTAAGGAAATGAAACACAAAAAGCAGATGCATAAAAAGCGAATGCATCAAAAACCTAATCATTAATAAAATAACGTAATAAATACATAAAAAAGGTGCTATCGCACCTTTTTTATGTATAACTTTTGATTGATATGAATTTCATTAGATTTTAAGTTATTGAGTTGTTTTAATTCTTGTACAGTTATATTATTATTTTTTGCAATGGCATAAAGCGTGTCTCCTTTTTTAACAATCACGTACTTTTTTGAGGCCTTACTACTCGCTACAGAAGGTAATTCTTTATCCACATCAAAATAGCGATTTCCTTTTTTATTTTTAATAACGATATGATCATAGGCATACAAATTATAATCTTCTATTAATTTGATCAGTTTAGAAGGATATTTTCTATCTGTGGCATATCCTGCTTTCTTTAAACCTTTCGCCCATCCCTTATAATTACCTTCTTTGAGATCAAATAAAAAAGCATACCTACTTCTTGTGGTTAAAAACAATGAATGATCATTGAATGATCCTACAGGATTATCGTATTTTCTAAAACATTCGTGCCGTCTATCATCATCATGATATACCTTTTTACCACGCCATCCTTTATGACACTTAATACCAAAATGATTATTGGCTTTTCTAGTTAATTCACTTCTTCCATTACCCGATTCTAAAATACCCTGTGCCAAAGTAATACTCGCTGGAATTTGATATTCTAACATTTTTTCAATCGCTATATCTTTATATTGTTCAATATATGCTAGAGTATACTTATTTAAACTCTCTCTATTTTTTTGACTAAATTTCTCAAAATATTCGTCACTATAACTATAGATTTTTCTTTCTAATTGTTCTTCTTTACTTAACCGTTCTTCCTTAGTACTCTTAACAGATGATGTTTGCTTAGAATACCTTTTGGTCGTACCACAACTAACCAAACTAAACACCATTATGCCTAAAATCAATTTTAAAACCCTTCTTTTCCTCATACTAAAATTGGTAACTTTTTCTTTTTTAATAAAATATTCATTCCTTCTATACCTTGAAGACCGCCGGTATGAATTGCTAAAATCTTTGTAGGTTTTTTGAATATACCTTTTTTAATTAAATCTACTAAACCATACATCATCTTACCAGTATAAACAGGGTCTAGGGGTATTCCTGTTTTGTCTTTAAAGTGATTGATAAACTTAATCAATTCTTTGCTAACCTTAGCATACCCACCAAAATGATAATCTGTTTGTAATTTCCAATTTGATTGACTGGTATATTTATATATTTCATCAATCAAAAAATCGCCCTTTAAAACAGAAAATACTAGCATTCGCTGATTAAAATTTAACGATTCTATAATACCCGCTGCAGTACCACCTGTACCTGCACAACAACACACTATATCAAACTGATCGTCACTATTTTTTAAAATCTCTGTACATCCCTTTATGGCCAAATGATTTGTTCCTCCCTCTGGTATTACATAGCATGAATCAAATTTTTCAATGAGGTTCTTAAGAAAATCGGGAGATTCTTTTTGTCTATATTCCTCGCGTGTTACAAAGTAAAAATCCATTCCATTGTTCTTAGCCAAATTCAATGTAGGGTTTTCTAATACTTTATGATGAAGTTCATCCCCCCTGATAACACCTATAGTTTTAAAACCAAATTCTTTACCCACACAGGCCACTGCAGCTATATGATTAGAATACGCCCCTCCAAAAGTAAGTAACGTTTTACTACCTTGCGACATCGCTTCTTTTATATTGTACTTTAATTTTCTGTACTTATTACCTGAAATTAAAGGATGAATCAAGTCTTCACGCTTTAAATACAACGTCACTTCACTATTTTCAATCTCTGGGAGATTAATTTTTTCGTTAATTATGGTATTCGATAAATTCAAATCTTTACAAATAATTAATAAAACTCAAGTATTTTCTTTTCTTTAAATACAATAAATCTGTTTCATTCTGATATGCTTCTCTCTCAAAGCTCAAATTTCTATAGGTTTCCATATTACTTTTATAACTAAACCGTTTAATCACAAATTCTATTCCGTAACAAATAAAAAAACCAATAATGAATAACTCTAATTGTTGTTTCAAATGAATTTTTTCATGATTCATCACCACCTTATCTTTACTAAGAGATCGTTCTCTCAACACAATAAACGGCCAAATAGCCATGGCATTAAACTTTGAAGGGAGTAATATTTTAGAGAATATTAACACTGCCGAAAAGTACAAAAATCCGCTCAATATTCTATTTTTGTAGCCATGAGTTTCTCCAATAATAAATTAGAACCCGAAGATTTTTATTATAGTGAACTGGGATTTAAGGTTTTTACAGAGAAATACCATTTAAAAAGAGGATATTGCTGTAAAAACAAATGTAGACACTGCCCTTATGGCTATAACCATAAACAAGAAAATCAGTAATAATGAACAGTTTTCAAAAAGCCATTTTACAAGGTATTCCTGAACAATTACCTTCAATTAAAGCATTTAATAGTAATATAAACCATGCTCCAAAGCGTAAAGAAATTCTTTCTACTGAAGAGAAAAAATTAGCTATTAAAAATGCTTTGAGATATTTTGATACCAAACACCATGCTATTTTGGCAAAAGAGTTTGCGGAAGAACTAAAGCAATATGGTAGAATTTACATGTACCGCTTTCGTCCAGATTATGAAATATATGCAAGACCAATAGAAGATTACCCAGGTAAATCAAATCAAGCTAAGGCCATTATGCATATGATTCAAAATAACCTTAGCTATGCCGTGGCACAACACCCTCATGAGCTTATTACTTATGGCGGTAATGGTGCTGTATTTCAAAATTGGGCACAATATCTGTTGGCAATGCGCTATTTAGCAGAAATGACAGATGAACAAACATTGGTGGTTTATTCTGGACATCCAATGGGCTTATTTCCTTCCCATCAAAATGCACCTCGAGTTATAGTCACAAATGGTATGATGATTCCTAATTACTCAAAACCTGATGATTGGGAAAAATATAATGCTTTAGGCGTAACTCAATACGGACAAATGACGGCCGGAAGTTACATGTATATTGGACCACAAGGTATTGTTCATGGTACCACCATTACCGTATTGAATGCTGGAAGAAAAATTGCAAAAAACAACGAATCTTTACGAGGAAAGCTTTTTGTAACCTCTGGCTTAGGAGGTATGAGCGGTGCTCAGCCAAAAGCTGGAAACATTGCTGGATGTATTACGGTATGTGCAGAAATCAACCCCAAAGTGGTAAATATTCGACATACACAACAATGGGTAGATGAAGTAATTTCAGATTTAGACGAACTTGTTGATAGAGTTAAAAAAGCCAAAAAAGATAAGGAAGTAGTGTCAATAGCTTATCTGGGCAATATTGTAGATGTATGGGAAAAATTCTACCAAGACCAAGTTTATATTGATTTAGGTAGCGACCAAACCTCATTACATAACCCTTGGGCTGGAGGTTATTATCCGGTAGACCTCAGTTATGAAACCTCGAATCAATTAATGGCCCATAAGCCTGAGCAATTTAAAGAAAAAGTTCAAGAGTCTTTGCGTAGACAAACAAATGCCATTAATTTACATACAGCCAAAGGCACTTATTTTTTCGACTACGGTAATGCATTTTTATTAGAGGCCTCCAGGGCTGGTGCAGATATTTATTTAGATTCACCCACATTTCAACAAAGAGAAAATCCACCTCGATCAAGAGGTGCTGTAGGCGCTCGAGAATTTGCTTATGCTTCTTATGTAGAAGATATCATGGGCCCGATGTGTTTTGATTATGGATTTGGTCCATTTAGATGGGTATGCACCTCTGCCAATCCAGAAGATTTAGCTAAAACAGATGATATTGCTATTAACGTATTAGAAAGTCTAAAGAATGAGTCTCCTGAAGACATTCAACAGCAGATGAATGATAATATTCAATGGATCAAAGGAGC